>JAPKGY010000509.1 GCA_026647385.1 Phycisphaerae bacterium
ACATTCATGTTTTTGGGTCCACCACCCCTTGGACACGGTCGGCCGTCCACTATGCCTCGGTCGGTTGCAAACACGACCGGCCCCCGGGTTCACGCTGAACGCCGACGGATATCCTCCTCGGCGTTTTCGCTTTTTACGTACTGCTTGCCAAGGGTTTACCAATCCTGCCCCGCCAATCCTGTGTCTCTGATCCACCACGAGAGATAACCGCAGGATCAGGCCCCTTTCGTCAATCCGCGCGTTCTGCCCCAGAAATCTCTCCATAACCGGCAGAGACGTAGGCTCGGGTTATGAGGAGGTAGCGACCGCTGGAGCAAAAAATTCGCAAAAAACCTGCCCCGCCGGTTAATTCGTGCGGGCACACCGGCGTCGGACGGCATAGGTAACCAAAGAGGGCACATGCGGAGAGCCATCTTTGGAGACCTTGCCATGATCTCGACCACCGAGCCTGAAAGCATGACCGCCGAAGAACGCCGCCAGGAAATCGCCGGCATTCTCGCCCGCGGTCTGCTACGCCGCGTCCGCATGGATGGACGGGCCGCATCACCGGCCGGCAAAAAAACCTCGAAAAACCCGGAAACTGGCCTTGAGGTTTCCTCCGAAACGAGGCTCAGTGTGGCTCCGCGACCCGCCGGTTAACGGGCCGCGTGCCGCAAAGCCCTGAGATAGGGAGCCGTATGATGCACGACATCGCAACCGAAATCGCCGCCTTGGACCAGATGACCACGGGCGACCTGGCCGAGCGCTACGCCGAACTGCACGGTCAGCCCTGCCGGACCCGGCACCGGGCTTACCTCATCCGCAAGATCGCCTGGCGCCTTCAGGCCAACGCCGAGGGCGATCTGTCCGAACGTGCCCGCCAGCGGGCGGCGGAACTGGCCAACGACGCCGACGTGCGGGTCATGGCCCCCAAAACCATGATCTGCCCGCTTCAGATCGGTGAATCGGCCGCAGTGACCAGGCCGGTCCTGACGGTTCAACGTAAGCCTGCTGACCCGCGGCTGCCGGCGCCCGGCTCGGCCATCGTCCGTGAGCATAAGGGCCGCACCCATCGCGTCGTCGTCCTCCCGGACGGCGGTTTCGAGTATGAAGGTGAACGGTACCGCACGCTGTCGGCCGTGGCCAAGCGGATCACTCGCAGCCACATCAACGGGTTTCGATTCTTCAAGATCGGGGTACCAGAATGAGCGGAAAGAACAGCAAGGCCGGGAAGTCGACGATCCGGTGTGCCATCTACACCCGCAAGTCCAGCGAAGAAGGCCTCGAGCAGGAGTTCAACTCGCTCGACGCACAGCGCGAGGCCGCTGAAGCGTACATCGTCAGCCAAAAAGCCGAGGGCTGGACCGCGCTGCCCGACCGCTACAATGACGGCGGATACTCGGGTGGGAGCATGGATCGGCCGGCGCTCGACCGGCTCCTGCGCGATATCGAACAAGGCAAGGTCGACTGCGTCGTGGTCTACAAGGTCGATCGCCTGAGCCGATCCCTGCTCGACTTCGCCCGCATCATGGAGACCTTTGACAACCACGGCGTTTCGTTTGTCTCGGTGACCCAGCAGTTCAATACGACCCACTCGATGGGCCGGCTGACGCTGAACATCCTGCTGAGCTTCGCTCAGTTTGAGCGCGAAATCATCGGTGAGCGCATCCGCGACAAACTCGCCGCCCAGGCCCGAAAGGGTAAGTGGACCGGCGGGGCGCCCGTATTGGGCTACGACGTCGACCGGAGCGGGCCGAGTCCACGGCTCGTGATCAACGCCATGGAGACGGCCTGCGTCCGCGAGATCTTCCGCATGTACCTCCAGGAGGCGTCGCTCCTGCCCGTGGTGAAGGAACTGACCCGCCGCGGCTGGACGAACAAGCAGCGTATCACCAAGAAGGGTAAGCAAGTCGGCGGACGTCCTTTTGACAAGTCGACCCTCCACGTACTCCTGACCAACCCGATCTATATCGGTCAGACGCGCTACAAGGACGAACTCCACGCCGGCGAGCATGAAGCAATCATCGACCAGGACGTGTTCAACAGGGTTCAGCACCAGCTCAAGCACAACGGGCGAACGGGCGGCGTGGAGGTACGCAATAAGTATGGGGCGCTGCTGCGGGGCCTGCTCCGATGCAAGAACTGCGGCGCGGCCATGGCGCACAGCTTTTGCACGAAGTATAAGCGCATCTCCTACAGATATTACCGCTGCATCAATGCCATGAAGAGGGGCCACGACGTCTGCCCTACCGCCACGCTGCCCGCAGCGGAAATCGAGCGCGTGGTGATCGACGCGGTCCGCGGCCTGGCCAACGACGAGGCGCTGTTGGCCCAGGTTTTGGCGACCGCTCACACTGCCGTCGAGGCGGAACTCGCGGAGACTCAACGCGAGCGTGACGACCTCCGCCGGGAACGCAATCGCCATCATGAGGAACTGCAGCAACTCGCCACCAGCGGCAAGAGCACAGCCAACGTGACCGCTCGTATCGCGGACTTGCACCAGCGGCTTTCGGCGGAAAATGAGCGCCTCTCGGGACTCGAATCGCGGGTTGCCGAAGCGGAAGGCCAAACGGTCACACAGGCCGAGGCGTACGCCGCACTTGCCGATTTCGACGGCCTGTGGGAGAGCCTGATCCCGCGCGAGCAGGCCCGCCTGCTCAAGCTGCTGATCTCGACGGTGGAATACGACGGCGAAGCGGGCACCGTGTCGGTCACGTTCCGGCCGACGAGCATCCGGTCACTGATCAACCGCAAGATGGAGGAGGCCGCATGACGACCGTCACCAGGAGAATCCACTTCGCCTTCAAGTCCCGGCGAAAGATCGCCCTGCCCGGTCCAGCGCCCGAACCAGCGCCCCCCGTTGGCCGCACGCCGCGCGTGACCAAATTGATGGCCTTGGCAATCCGCTTTGACCAACTCCTCCGCGAGGGCAAGGTCGCCGACCAGTCTGAGCTGGCGCGGCTGTGCCACGTGACCCAGCCCCGGATGACGCAGATCATGAACTTGAACCACTTGGCCCCGGATATCCAGGAGAAACTGCTTTTCCTGCCGCTCGTGGCCGATGGCCGGGACAGAATCCACGAGAAGATGCTTCGCCCACTCGCTCAAACGGTCGATTGGCAGAAGCAGCGGAAGGCATGGGCGCAGGTGACGCAGTCGAGACGATGAGACCGTCCTTACTGCTGAGACCAGTCCTTACAGAGAACCTCTGCCTGCTCAAGCACAAGCTCGGTAGCTCGTTGCTGCATGTCCGGCGGATAGCCGTATTGCCGCAGCACCCGTTTCACGAGGACGCGGATTTGCGCTCTGGCGTTCTCTCGCACCTGCCAGTCGATGGTGACGCTCTGCTTCACACGGCCGACCAGTTCCTGAGCGAGGAAGCGGAGCTTCTCATCCCCGATAACCTGCTTGGCGCTGGCGTTCTCGGCCAGCGCGTCATAGAAGGCCACCTCGTCATCCGACAGGCCCATATCCTGTCCGCGTGTTTCGGCCTGCCGCATCTCTTTGGCAATGCGGATCAATTCGTCGATGACTTGCGCCGCTTCGATGGCTCGGTTCTGGTATTTACGAACTGCCTGCTCAAGCATCTCGGCGAATGACCGAGCCTGCACGACGTTCTTCCGCATCCGCGTCTTGATCTCGTCGTTGAT
>JAPKGY010000051.1 GCA_026647385.1 Phycisphaerae bacterium
GGCGTTGCCCTCGGACGGGTTGAGCCGGTACATTTCGACGGGCACCCCGCTGGAGGGGAATGCCCGGAACCAACCCGGACGAGGCGAAACATGCGCAGGTCCGCCGAAAAAGCCAGGCCCATACGTGCCAAACCGTTTTCTTCCCGCGACATTCACCGGAGGTACACGGAGCGGACGTTCCGCGGGGAGGGGCTGCGGACGATCGCGTTTCCGCTCGGCGGCATCGGGACGGGGACGGTCTCGCTGGGCGGGTTCGGGCAGTTGCAGGATTGGGAAATCTTCAACAGGCCGGGCAAGGGCGAGTTGCTGCCGCTGGCGTTCTTTGCGATCTGGCTGAGGCCGCGGGGCGGCGAGCCGATCGCCCGTATCCTCGAAGGACGACGGCTGCCGCCGTACCAGCGTTACTGGCAAGGCGTATCCGCCTTCGAGCTGTGGGGGCTGCCTCGGTTTCGCGATGCGGTGTTCGCCGGGCGGTATCCTCTGGCTCGCGTCGAATTGACGGACCCGAAGGTGCCGGCCGGGGTTCGGCTGGAGGCGTTCAACCCGCTCGTGCCACACAATGAGATCGACTCCTCGCTGCCGGTTGCGATTTTGCGGTACACGGTGACGAACCGAGCGCGCAAGCCGCTGGCGGTGAGCCTGGCCGGCTGTCTGCCAAACGTGGTCGGGTACGAAGGCCGCGAGCCGATGGTCGGCCGGCGGCATCCGTCGCTGGGGCAAAACCGCAACGAGTTCGTGCGCGAGAAGGCCCTCGTGGGCCTGCGGATGACGTCGGCCAAACACGGGCCGAGCGATCCCGGGTTCGGCTCGATGGCCCTGGCGACGACCCATCGCGGCCAACTGTCCTATCTGACGCACTGGTTGCGAGGCGAACACTGGGACGACATGCACACGTTCTGGGACGCCTTCGCGGACGACGGGGTCGTGCGCGGCGACGCGCGCGGCGTGTCGGCCGACGGCGAGGCGGAGCACGGCTCGCTCGTGCCGGCTGCGGACGTCGCCGCGGGCGGGTCGGCGTCGTTCACGTTCATCATTTCCTGGCACTTCCCGAACCGGGCGTACGATCGCAATCCGGTGAATTGGCCTCAGAAGTTCCGCCTTCGCAATTGGCACACCGACCGGTTCGCCGATGCCTGGTCGGTCGCCCGTTACGCGGCGGAGAACCTGGACCGGCTCGAGGCACAAACGCGAAACTACATCGATACGTTGTCGGCCTCCACGCTGCCGGGCGCGGTCCTGGACGCCGCCGGCAGCCAGGTGTCGATCTTGCGAACCAACACGGTGTACCGAACGGACGACGGCAAGCTCTTCGGCTACGAAGGCACGCGCGATCAATCGGGATCGTGTCCGCTGAACTGCACGCACGTATGGAACTACGAGCAGACGCTGGCGTATCTGTTCCCGTCGCTGGAGCGGACGATGCGGGAGACGGACTTCGGGTGCAACACGCGGCTGGACGGGTACATGGCCTTTCGGACGCTGCTGCCGCTGGGCAAGCAGTTGTGGGAGTTCAAACCGGCGGCCGACGGGCAGATGGGCTGCATCCTGAAGCTCTACCGCGAGTGGCAACTGAGCGGCGATCGGCGGTTCCTGGCGGATCTGTGGCCGCACGCGCGGCGGGCGCTCGAGTTCGCCTGGAAACGCGGCGGCTGGGACGCCGATCGCGACGGCGTGATGGAGGGCGAGCAGCATAACACGTACGACATCGAGTTCCTCGGCCCCAACACGCTGACCGGGACGCTTTACCTCGGGGCGCTCGAGGCCGCGGCGATCATGGCCCGCGAGGTCGGCGAGGACGAGGCGGCCGATCGCTACGAGAGCATCTTTCGCCAAGGCCGGGCCAAACTCGATCGCCTGCTGTTCAACGGTGGCTGGTACGAGCAGCGCGGCGTCGACGTCCGGAAGACGAAGTATCAGTTCGGCCGGGGGTGCCTGTCGGACCAACTGCTCGGGCAATGGTTCTGCGAGATCGTCGGCCTGGGCGACGTCCTGCCGCGGGCCCACGTCCGCCGGGCGCTGCAATCGATCTTCGCGTACAACTTCCGCGCTGACCTGTCGGAGTACGAGAGCGTCCAGCGGACCTACGCGATGAACGACGAAGCCGGTCTGGTGCTCTGCACCTGGCCGAACGGAGGCAGGCCGCCGCTGCCGTTTATCTACGCCGACGAGGTGTGGACCGGTATCGAGTACCAGGTGGCCGCCCATCTGATCTCGCATGGCCTCGTCGACGAGGGACTCACGATCGTCAAGGCGGTTCGCGATCGGTACGACGGCGCGAAGCGCAATCCGTGGAACGAGATCGAGTGCGGGCATCATTACGCCCGGGCGATGGCGAGCTGGTCGCTGCTCCTGGCGCTGAGCGGGTATCGGTACTCCGCTCCGCGTCAGTCCATTGAATTCACCCCGCGAATCACGCGGAGGGATTTCGCCTGTTTCTTCTCGACGGCCAACGGCTGGGGGCTTTATCGACAGGCGTTTCAGGCCGGGCGCCAGACGGCAGAGCTGGATCTCCGCCACGGCACGCTGACGCTCGGTGAAACGCGGTTGACCTGGGCGGGCGCGAGTTCGCCCGGGCGATTGGCCGTCGATGTACGTCTCGGTCGCAGGAGAATCGAGGCGGACGCCTCGTTGCGCGGATCGCAGGCGATCGTAAGATTTGCCCAGCCGGTGACGTTCGCGGCAGGAGAGCGATTGCGAATCGTCGCGCGGGGATGAAAAGCACGCGATAAAAGGACACCACAGCGGAATGCCGTAACTCGAAAGAGTCGCGGGCTTCAGCCCGCGGCTCTTTTATCCCCGAAACGGTCCGTTTGAGTTCTTTAGACATTGGTCATTGGTACCTCCTGTCTCCTGACTCCTGACTCCTGTCTTCCGCGGGTCCGCGCGCCTTTCAATTGCCCTGGCCCCACGAGGTCTCTAGAATTCCTTCACCATGCGTCTGATGCGCGAAGTACGATTCAGCGTGGGGCCGAGCGTCGGGTCACCGATCACGAACTCGTGGGGCGGATGGCCTACGGCCTCGAACGTTCAGCCGTACCTCGTTCTGCGGAGCCGCGTCGACGGCGAGCCGGACCCGGTGACGGGGGTGGTGTGCAACATCGCGGCGATCGACCGGCTCGTGCGCGAGCGGACGATCCCGCTGGTGAGCCGGCTCGTACATCAGCCGCGCGTGACGGGGGAGACGCTGATTCAGGCGGTGGCGGCCGACCTGCGTCCGCATCCGCCGGCCGGCACGCAGTGGATCGATTGGCGGTTGTTCGTCACGCCCTACCTGTCGTATGGTCTGACCCGCGGAGCATTCACCATGATCGACGTGAGCCAACAGTTCGAGTTTTCCGCCTCACACCGGCTGCACTGCGACGGCCTGAGCGATGAGGAGAACCGAAGCACGTTCGGCAAGTGCAACAACCCCAACGGCCACGGACATAACTACGTGGTCGAGGTCACCCTCACCGGCGAGCCCGATCCGCTCAGCGGGGTGCTTCTGCCGGTCGATCAGTTCGAGCATACCGTGCGGAAGCACGCCATTGAAAAGCTGGACCACAAGCATCTCAACCACGACTGCCCGGAGTTCGCGGGCCTGAACCCGTCGGTCGAGAACATCGTCCGCGTGGTGTGGAGGATGCTGGTCGACCGGTTCGCGCCGGCCGTGCTCAAACGCGTGCGCGTCTGGGAGACGCCGAAGACTTTTGCGGAGTGCGAGGGGTGACCGGGGGGGGGAAGCCGGCGGCCGCATGAACCGAGCCCGGCGGGCAATGCGGAATGACGAATGTCGAATGACCCATGACGAAAGAAGCCGGAATGACGAATGAAATCCTCAGCCCGGATGACGAGAATGCGGTTTCCTGCGTGATTGAGGGCTTTTTGGCGTTTTGGCGCGCCCGCTTGCATGCGATCGATCGGTACCCGATGGAGAAGGCTACGAATTCATGGCGGGCGAGGTCATCGGTCGGGAGGCCGGGAGCAGTTTGCTCATGCGGCGGCGGATCTCGTCGACGCGTTTGGGAGACCAGCGGCGGGCTTCGTCGGTGCCTGGACGGGCGTCGTTGAGTTCGAGCGCGGCGCGATAATGCTCCAAGGCTTCGTCGCGCAATTGCGGTGAGTTGATCTCGGCATTCGCCCGGGCGAGCAGGTCCGCGAACTCCAGGTGCTGATCCGGAGAGGTCGGGTACATCTCCACGCAGCGGCGGCCTGCGCCGAGGGCACCCAGCAGGTCGGCGGCGGAACCCATCGTGCGATAGCGCTCCTCGAGGAAGGTCATCCGGTACTCGTAGAGCAACAGGCGATTGGGATCTCGCTGAATCGCTTCGTTGATCGCGTTGACGGAGCGATCGAGCGCGTCGGTCGTACCGGCGCGGTAACAGCGCACAGCCAGTTCCAGCAGCGGCGTCGGATCGAGCGGATCGGCTGCGGCGGCGGCCTCGTAATGGACGATCGCGGCGGGCATGGGCGTTGCACGGGCCATGAGCAAATGATGCATCGATCGCCCAACGGGAACCAGCACGCACACCCCGACCAGGGCTGTGCCGGCGAGGCTCGCGGCCAAAGGCCCGACTTGACGGGCATGGCGAGTGCTTGGAGGCAGCCTCCGTTCCGCTCCGGCCAGCAGCAGTCCCGCCATCGCGGCGAACGCGGTCAGCGGCCCCGGTTCGAACAGCGACAGGTCGATCGTATTGGCGAGCAGAAACGCGCAGACGCCGGCCGCCAGCGGCAGCCGATACGCGCCGTCCGCCTCGGAACCGTTCGGCGCCGTTCGTTCGAGCCGGCATACGCCCGCGAAGACCGCACACCACAAGACGCCGTAGAAAAACAGGTCGAACACCAGCATCGCGCGGGCGCTCGTTCCACCGGCCAACAGATCGACTTGAACCAGGAAACGCATCGCGAGGAAACCGGCGGTCACGGCGGCGATCCACGCGGGCGGGATGGCTCCTGACTCCACGGTGCGCGGCGGATCGCCGTCGGGATCGTCGCCGCACCCCCATCGCCGGGCGGCGGTCACCGACGCGCCGATCATGGCGGCCAGCAACCCGAGCAGGCCAAGCCCCCCCCACTGGGCCGCGGCCGACAGGACGAAATTGTGCGGGTCCTTGATCTCCTCGGGGAATGTGATCGGCTTATAGCCGAGGTAGACGCGGTCGAAGTTGCCCGCGCCGACGCCGGACCAGAAGTGATCGGCGATCATCGCCCGGGTCACCTGCCAATACTGCCAGCGGAAATTGAGCGACGAGCCTGGCAGGCCGCCATGTGCCCGGCCATGCCCGACCATCGCGATGGCGCCGACCGCGACCGCGACCCAACCGGCGAGCAACCACAGCCGCCAGCGCCTCCGCAGCCAATCCTGCAACCACCAGGCCGCCACCAGTCCGATCAGCAGGCCGAAGCCGGCCCCTAGCGCCCCCCGCGCCCCAGTGAGCAGGATGCTCGCCAGGAGCACCGACGGGGGCAGCGCGAGCATCATCCGCCGGCTTCGAGTCCGCGGCCTCAGCGCGACCATGGACAAGCCCGCGAAACCTGCCAGGGTGAGCCATGCCCCCTGGGAGTTGGCCAGGGCGAAGAATCCGGTGGCTTCGTTCGCCCGCATCCGCCGCTCGAACAGTTCGACGCGTGGATCGTCCAAAGCCACTCCCTGACGGCCCCAGAATTGATCCCGGGTCTCGCGGTATTGCCGCCAGGTGTCGGGGAATTCGACGTTGACCTGCATGGCACAACGGGCGGCCGACGTCGCGCCCGAGGCGATCAGTGCCGCAAGCACGAGTGCGACGCAATCGCGTCGCCGGGCGAGATTGGCGAGCGTCCATGCGAGCGCGCCCGCGGTCAGCCAGTCGGCGGAGCAGTTGATCGCGAGCCTCTTATTACTGGCGACGAAGGTGGAGGCGACCGCGCCGGCCAGCATGAGCAGCCAGCCGATCTCGAAGCCGGTCCATCGCCACGCGCGTCGCGCCAACAGACCGGCCAGGGCGGTGGCGGCGGCAGCCAGCCAGATGGTCAGATCAAACCAGGCGGTTGCGGCGGGGGTCAGTCCGCCGGGCAAGCTCACCGCCCGGGCAATGGGGTTCTCGGCGGATTCGTACGTCTCCATCAGCAGGGGGCGCATCGCGACGACCAGAAGCAACGCCAGCAAGGCGAGGCCTTCGAGTCGCCGGGCGATCCCCGTTCGGACGGCGTCGGCCTCGGCTCGAACCCGGGCGTCGTTGTGCGTGCCGGGTTTATGGGGCATCGCGAGACTCCAGGACCGCAATGAGCGCGACGACGGACAAACACTGCAGGACGACGAGGGTCGCGCCGGCCCAGTGCAGGTGCGGAAGGAGCATGGCGGGCAAGGCGGTCGCGGCCGTCGCGAGCCAGATCGTGAGGACGGCCGCCCTGCGACTGTAACCGAGCCGCACCAGGCGATGGGAGAAATGATGGCGGTCCGACTGGAAAATGCTGACGCCGCGCCGATACCGGTTGAGGGTCACGCTGATGATGTCGTAGAGCGGAATCGCGAACACGATCGGGGGCACCAGCACGCCGAAGGGCGTCCGCTGCTGCTGGGGATCGTAATACGTCGTGAGAACGGCGCAGACCGCCAGCAGGTACCCGATCACCAGGCTGCCCCCGTCGCCCATGAAGACCGAGGCCGGCGGGAAGTTGTGGAAGAGGAATCCGACGAGTGCGCCGGCGGTCAGCAGGAGGATGCAGGGCACGAAGACCTGGCCGGCGAGCAGCGAGGTGATCGCCAGGACGAGGGCGGTCAGCGCCGCCACCCCGCCGGCGAGCCCGTCCATGTTATCCATGAAGTTAAAGGCGTTCGTGAGGCCGACAATCCATAGGGTCGTGAGGATCACCGCCGCCACCGGGCCGAGAGCGTCGCCGGCGCGTATTCCAAAACCGGCGGCGAGCATGAGGGCGACGGCTGTCTGCACCAGGAGTTTGAGGTACGGCGACAAAGGCCAGTGGTCGTCGATGATACCCGTCACGTGCATGACCAGCGCGCCGGCGATGATCGCCAGGGCGGCCGGCACTTTTTGGGCAACCCCTCCCATCCAGTAAGGCCATTGGGGGACCTGACCGATCAGGAAACGAAACTGCTCGGGGTCCGTGCGTCGGATCAGAACCGCGACCACCAGCACCGCCGCCATGGGTGCGAGGATGGCGATCGTGATCGCGATGCCGCCCCCGAAGGGCGTGGGCACGGCGTGGGTCTTGTGCCCCGCGGGTCCGGTCGGTCGATCCACGAAATCCCGCCGGCGAGCCCATTCGCGGACGAGCGGCGTGAGCGCGGCGCTGATGGCGGTCGCTATCGCGAACGATGCCGCACCCGCCAGAATCGCGCCCGTAGAAATCACCGACGACCTCCCTGTTCGCCCGAGTTGCCCGTCTCCCGGGCGATCAGCTTCGCCTTGAGGGCCTCGCGAACCTTCTCGAAAAAAGCATGGTAACGGATATCCGCGTAATCCGGATAGGTCCAAGGCCAGGGCTCCCATCGGCCGTTGACGTAGTGCAGCGTCGACTCGGCGTAGATCCCGTCGCGCAAATAGACGCGATGGCCAAAGTCCTTGGTCGTGGCCAGGACGAGCTTGGCCGTCGTGATGTAGCCCGGATCGAGGTTGACCCGCCGTTGCTCGGGCGGCAGTCCGAGTTCGTGGCAGACCCGCGTCTCGATCTGGTTCGTCAGGATCTTAAGCGACGCCAACTCGACCGGGTCGATCAGCCGGGCGAACGACGCGAACCGCCGCCGCAGATTCTCGCCCATCTCCAGGGCGTAATAGTCGGTCAGGTCGAAGGGCCACGGTTCGCTGACCAGGTCGGCCGGGCCGACGTGTTCCGACAGCAGCCGGATCGCCCGCGCGATGAGGTCCTCGTCGCCTGAGATGAAGCCGCAGATCAGGTTGACCAGCCGTGGCGGACGGATCGCTCCCATGGCGAACAGTGTATCCCGGTCGGCGTGGCGCAGCCACATCCCGCAAAGCGAGTCATCGGGGAGCTGGTCGTCGGGGGTGAAGCGCTCCCCTTCGAGTCGCGGCAAAACGGCGGTTCCATTCATCGGCGGAGATGATCGCGAAGGAGATCGAACTCTTCCGAGCTCAGTGAGACCTCCCGGTAGATGGCGTGGATCGTCGCGGCGTCCAGTCGCTCGAAGTCTTCCGGGCGCGGCATGATCAGCAAGCCCGCCAGATCGACGGCACCGGGGCTGACCAGGTAGCGATCGGACTCGTGGCCATAGCAGCTCGGCCGATGAGCCTGCCGCGGGAACATCCACACCAGCCAATGGTCGTCGGCGAAGGTGGCGAAAAGGTTGAGCATCGGCTCGGGCCTCACCGGATGCACCTTCTCGAGGGCGGCGAGGACCTGGCCGACCGCGTCGAGGATCGCCTGGCGATCGTCCCCGGTGATGACGATGGTCGGCCGACGGCCCGGTCGGCTCAGTCCGACGTGTACCGGCACGCGGCGCAGCCACTCGATCCAGCTCTGACCGTTGTTGCCCCGTTCGGCACAGACGGCGGCGGCCAACTCGGTCTCAACCGGCGTGCAACCGACCGGCGACGCCTGCAAATGCAGGTGGTCCGGCGCGGAGGCCCCGGAGGACGGGCCGTTGTAGAACACGGTGTACCGACTCTCCAGGTCGGCGGCCAGGTCGAGCATCGAGTGGAGCGACGACCGGACGAGTTGCGGCTCGTGCACGGCCCAGACGATCGTGAAATGCGGGTCGAAAATCGGCGCGGGGTTGCACAGAATCTTCCAATCGCCGCGATAGAGCACGAACCGCTGTTCGATCGGGCGGTTCTCGTCGCAGAGGAAACAAGGCCGGGCCGCCAGGGTTCTGGCGTCCACCTTGGCGGCGGCGCTCGCCACCCGCGACGGATTGCACTGGGCAATCACGTGCCAGCCGCCGAGGTCGAACATCCGGGTCCGCGCGGCGTGCAGGTTCGACCGCCCCGTCCGCAGCATCGCCCACTCGTCGCACTGGCGTCGCCACAACACGTCGAGTTGCTGGACCAGGGATCCGGGCGCCACGCTGTACCGATCGTTGTTCATTGTTCCGTCGACGCTCCCCCCGCCAGGATACGCTGCCGGGCCAGAATCTCGAGCGTCCTCATCCGGTCCTTATAGGCATCGTTGACGTTCCGGGCGGCCAGCGACAGGTCGGCGTCGGAGTTCCCTTCCCACCGCCTGCAAAGATAGATCGGCTCGAAAACCCGCCCGATTTCGTAGGTCCGCGACAAGCGCAGGGCGATCGCATAGTCCTCGCCGTAACTGCCATTCGGCAGCGGGTGAGCCCGCAGGACCGCGGTATCGAATACCCGCGGCGCCCCCACCCCGTTGACCCGCAACAGGTTGTTGCGACCGTTTTCCCGGGTCCACTCGCGGTGGTCGACCAGACCGGGCGGGATCTCCTCGAGCGAGAAGTTCACCAGTCGATACGCCCCCACGACCACCGCGTACGGGCCCTCATTCATCCTGTCCACGACCGCCTGCAGTGTGCCGGGACCGGTGTACAGGTCGTCGGAATCCAACTGGGCCACGATCCGCCCGCACTTCGGCGAGCGAACCCCCACGTTCCAGCACCCGCCGATCCGCAGGTCCGTCGCTTCGGGGATCAGGTGGACGAGGCGATTGTCCCGCGCGCTCAGATCGCGGAGGAGTTCCGTCGTGCCGTCCGTCGAATGGTTGTCCACGACGATCACGTTGAACGGAAAAGTCGTCTTCTGGTCGAGGGCCGACTTGACCGCCTCGCCGATGGTGCGGACCCGGTCGCGGACCGGAATGATCACCGTGGCTTCGACCGGAAACGGTCCGCCGGTCGGCTTGACGGGTTCGAACGGCCCGGTCAACCGGGCACCGATCCGCCCGAGGTACTCGGTCGCCATCCGCTCCATCTCGATCTGTACCGCCCGGTTGGT
>JAPKGY010000510.1 GCA_026647385.1 Phycisphaerae bacterium
CACTTACCGCGTGATCGATGAGCGCGGAGACCCGCACATGCTGACCTTCGTCGTCGAGGCCCGTTTGGGCGGCGACGTGCTGGGCGTTGGCGAAGGCGGCAGCAAGAAGGAAGCCGAACAGGCGCGTCGCGCGACGCTTCATCCGTCCGCGCGGACCGGGTTCGTAAGCTTGCCGATGCCCTCGATTTCGACCGTGATCTCGTCTCCCGGGCGAAGGTAGACCGGCGGTTTGCGCGCACAGCCGACGCCCTCCGGCGTGCCGGTAACGATGACCGTACCCGGCAGCAGCGTGAAGTGCTGTGACAAGTAGCTCACGAGACACGCTACCGAAAAGATCATGTCCCTGGTGTTGGAATCCTGCAGCACCCGGCCGTTGAGGACCGTACGGATCGCCAGGGCGTTGGGATCAAGCTTCGGGTCGATCACCAGGCAAGGCCCCAGCGGTCCGAACGAGTCGAAACTCTTGGCCCGCATCCACTGCTTGTCGCGGCGGATCTGGCAGTCGCGAGCGGAGACATCGTTGGCACAGGTGTATCCGAGTACGTACTGGAGCGCGTCCGCCTGGGAGACCTTGCGGGCGGTTTTGCCGATGACCACAGCCAATTCGCCCTCGTAATCGACCTCGTCGGGAGCGTCGGTCGGCAGGACGATCGGCTCGCCCGGGCCGACGACGCACGTCGTCAGTTTCGCGAACACCACCGGTACATCGGGAATCGGCGATCCGCCCTCCTCGGCGTGTTTGCGGTAATTGAGCCCGATCGCGATCAGATTCACCGGCTGAACGGGGGCCAGGATCCTGCGAACCTCCGCCGTCTCGCCGGTCACCTTGAATTGGTCGAAGAGGTCGCCTTCGATCAGTTTGGCCTTCAGTCCGTCGATTTGCTCGCCGTAGTGAATCCGCCCCCGTGCGTCCTCGAATCGGATAACCTTCACGATTGCCTCCTGGTTAGTGTGCCCATGCCGGCGAGCCGCTCGCGGCTCCGGCACCCTTTGGCAGGAACCATGCCACTCTCCGGCGAGACTGTTACGGGCCCCCGTCGGCACTATCGTCGGCAAGCCTCCTGAAATGTCAACCATCGCTCGACCGCGGGCCCGAGGAACCCTATCATGGCCTCTTTCGCAACCATCCTCGCAGGAGACTGGACATGCGGCGAATCATGCTTGTAACGGTGTTGTTTTTGGTGTCGGCGGCTTCGGGACGGGCGGACGACTTCGTTTACAGGGATCGTCTGCTGCCCGGCCTGGTCAAGCGGGTGCCCGATATCCTGAAGACCTATGACGAAAAAACCGGAAGGCTCGGCCAAGGCATCTGGATTTGCAGGGACCAGGATGCGATGTACCCGCTGGCGGTCGCATACGCGACGCCCGGGGCGGGGAATCGATACCACAAGGATTCCGCGCTGCTCGACGTCATCATGAAGGCCGGCGATGCGCTCATCGCCGATGCGGACGCCAAGGGACAGTGGGTTTTTCGCAAGAAAGACAACAGCACCTGGGGCAGCATCTGGATGCCGTGGACGTATTCCCGCTGGATACGCAGCTTCGCATTGATCAAGGACGACATGCCGGCCGACCGACGGGAGAAATGGGAGAAGGCCCTCATGCTCGGCTATACCGGCATCACCGAAACGCAGTTCGGTCGCATCCACAACATTCCGGCGCACCATGCGATGGGTGCTTACATCGCGGGCAAGGCGCTCAATCGTCCGGAATGGTGCAAGCGGGCCGCCGATTTCATGCGGAAGGTCGCGGCCGCACAGTCCGAGGCAGGATATTGGTCCGAAGGCGGTGGGCCCGTCGTTCAATACAACGAGGTGTACGTTGAAGCTCTGGGTATTTACCACGTCGTGAGCGGCGACCAACGGGTATTGCCCCATCTGGAGCGGGCGGCCGAGTTCCACCGACATTTCACCTATCCGTCCGGCCAGTGCGTCGAAACCATCGATCAACGAAATCCCTACGAAGAGGGCATCCGCAGTGGAAATGCGGGCTTCACGGTTATCGCGGCGGGTCGGGCTTACCTGAAGAGTCAATGGGCGGCTCTCGACATCGACAATCTCGACGCCGACCGCCTGGCCTCCCTGATTCAGTTCGGCCAGGAAGGGCCGGTCGCCGGCGAATCGTCGGGAGAGTCTCCCCGGACGTTCGTCCTGACGGAGGCTGGCCGGGACAATGCTGCGATTCTGCGGCAGGGGCCCTGGTTCGTTTGTCTGTCGGCCTACACCGCGCCGATCGCCACGCACCGCTTTCACCAGGACCGCCAGAATATGTTCAGCATCTTCCACGACAGGGTCGGCCTCGTGATCGGCGGCGGCAATACGAAGCTCCAGCCCGCCTGGAGCACGTTCGCCGTTGGGGACGAATCCCTGCTCGAGCACAAGCCGGGCGACGAAAACCCCACGTTCGTTCCGCCGGCGGGCAAGTTGTTTCACGTGCCATCCGCCGCGAAACTGGTCCGCGAGCCCGCCTGGGGTCTGGAAATGACCTATGGACCGGAGACGTGCCGCGTGCGAGTCGAACCCCGGGACGACCGAGCAATCGTTTGCCGGCTGTCAGCCTCGACGACGTCCGGAATGCCCGTGGCCGCCCATCTCACGCTGCTGCCGCATTGGAAGGAGACCCTGCGGACCGGCGGCGGCACGCGCATCGAACTCGGCGAGGGGCCGTTGAATCTCTCGGCCGCCCAGGTCGACGGAAGCGTTGAGCACGCCGGTTGGCGCCTTATACTGCCCGCGTCCGCGACGCTGCAATGGCCGGCCTTGCCTCACAACCCATATCGCAAGGACGGCCATGCCGAGCCCAAGGAGGGCCTCATCTCGATAAGAATCCCGTTCGATCCGCAACATGGCGAATGCGAAGTCGTGCTCGAGATCGTCAAGTGAGGAACTCTAAAGCCCGCAGCTCTTTAGAGTTACGGCACTCCGACGGATGCAATCGCTCGGCTTGAGCTATAATGAGGCCGCCGTACGGCGTGAAAGGAGAGTGCGGTGATGTCCATGCTGCTGGAGTTTTCGATGTTTCCGATCGGCCAAGGCGAATCCGTCGGCGATTACGTCGCCCGAAGCCTCGATATCATTGACAAGAGCGGCGTGCCGTATCGACTCAACCCCATGGGTACGGTGCTCGAGGGGGAATGGGACGAGGTGATGGCCGTCGTGAAGCAGTGTTTCGACCGGATGACTGCCGACTGTGGCCGGGTCGAGTGTGCAATAAAGATCGATTGGCGTCGGGACAAGGCGGACCAACTCACCAGCAAGGTCGCCGGCGTGGAGCGTCGGCTTGGCCGCGCGTTGAAGCAGTGAGTGCATGGATCCGGGGACACGGTTTGTGAAGCGATCGTACATTCTGGTTTTGGTGGCCGGGGTTGTCGCCGTGGTCGCGCTAACCCTGCGCGTGAACAGCCGCCTCAACCGTCCGGCGGTTGAACTGCGTCAGCACCCCGCCACGTCGGCGCCCGCGCTGCCCCCGATGCCGCCGGATTACGTCGGGAGCGTTTCGCCGGGTCGTTGCAGAACTTGGGATTGTCGGCAAGGTGCGGACAAAGGACGAAGCGACGAAGATCGTCGCCGCCGACTTCGAATACGCCATGCAGGACCGCCTGACTTTGACGAGCGACGATGAGTGC
>JAPKGY010000511.1 GCA_026647385.1 Phycisphaerae bacterium
TCCACAGTGCGCTGGAACAACTCATAAGGATCCAGGATGGTGGTGATGTTCTTGGCAGCCCGCGCGGAGGCCTTCAATAATTTCGCATGTCGTTCGATATTGTTGGTCATAGGGTCCTCCATAGACTTCCGAGGTCTCGGAGACTTCGGAAATCTGGTCTAAGAATTCAAAATCTTCTGAATCAACTCCACCAACCCCTGCTCGCGTCCTTTCACAAAGAACGCGCTCGCTCCTTTGGAAACAGCATCCTTGGCTTTATTCACTTCGTCGTACGCGGTAAGGATGACCACCGGCAAATCCGTTTTCATTTTCTTCAATTCGATCAAAAGGTCGAAACCTGCATCATTTTTCGGCATGCCATCAAAACCGGGCATGTTCAAATCCAGCACGGCGATGTCCACCGCGCCTGCATTCTTCTCGAACAATTTCCTTCCCGCCAGGCAATCCGGCGCAGTCAACACATCGAAACCTGCCCGCAAAAGAGTCTTCTCCAAACTGCGCTGGATCAACGTTTCGTCGTCCACTAAAAGAACCGTCGTCATGATTCCTCCAAGGTTTTGTTTGCTGTGTTTTGTAGGTCACGCTTGCAGCGTGACATCGCTAATTGAGAGTGGCAGGCTGCAAGCCTGCCCTACAACGCAATCATTTCTCCGCAGGCAGGCGGACATGGAATGTGGCGCCCTGCCCCGGTTCGCTCTCCAACCAAATCCTCCCGCCGTGTTGATTCACGATCTGCATCACGGCAGAAAGACCCAACCCCGTGCCGCCCCTCCCGCCTTTCGTGGTAAAGAACGACACCCAGATTTTTTCCTGCATCTCTTTCGGGATGCCGGGCCCGTTATCATCCTGGCGGTGTACGAGTCCGCACGGACGGGGGAAACGGTGGAACTCTAGGAAACGTCAAGAAGCCAAAACGTCAAAAAGTCAAAACAGGAACGCCGAAATCGGAGGGGACGGGGGTCGGCCCGGCGGGGAGGGCTGGCTTCGGTGAACTCGGGGTGCGGGTTACTGGACGTGGCTTTTGCCGGGCTATCACAAAAGGGGTGTGGTTGACCGGCGGGGTGGGGCGTTGTTTGGGTTTTGCGATGAGCCCCGCAGGGCGGCGGTGAAGAGCTTTTTCGGCCGACGAGCCGGGATTTTGGCGAAAAACGAGTTGGCGCGGTGGGCGGGATATAGGGTATAATACGATGAGCACGATTCTGTCGCGGAGTCGGGCACCGGTCATCCTTGGATTCTCTCAGGTAAGGGCGGGAAATGAGGAAATCAATGGCAGGGCGGCCTTTGGCTGCAAACCAATTCGTAGCACGGGCTTCCGGCCTGTGTCCTGGCGGACATGAGGCTCAGCAGCCGCATACCGGCGGGAGGCATGCTGGCGGGCGGAGGGCCCCTGGGCAGGATGCCCAGGGCGACGTGCGCGTCGAGGGCGCTGGCGGCCGGCGTTGCGTTTGTCGAGAATTTCGAGGACGACCCGGCCGGCAGTCCGCTCGGCAGTCCGTGGTACGTCGATTCGCATATGGTTAACGGGCCCCTGACGGTTATCGAGGCCCTCGATCGGTACGGCATTCTGGGCAAATGCCTCCTGGTCAACGATCTGAACTTCAACGGCAAGGACGCGGGGCACCAGACGATGCTGGTTCCCGAAGGCCAGTGGATCGAGGCCAGCGATGCGAAGCCGCTGACCGTCGTGTATTGGGCGAAGCCCCTGATGGGCACGCAGTCCGGAGCCAAGACGGCCGAGTGGTACATCGAGATCTCCCTGGGCGACGTTCACCCGCCGCGACTGATGGATGTCGGGTTCGAGAACGAAAGCGCCCTGCCGGCGCCCATCCCGGTTGTCGCTTACTGCAAACCGCTGATGGAACCGAGCGGCGGATCGCATGGCCAGGCTTATTTCAACGGCAAAGTGTGGAAGTATTATGGGCCTCTGGATTCCCCTTACATCTGGCAGAAGAAGACCTTCAAGATCAGTTCGCGCACGATCTGGATGGAGTGCTCGTGCAATAACAACGTGGTCACCGTTGTCCGGCGGTATCTCGGCGGGTTCGATCGCATCTCGATCTACACACGGGATGCTGTTTTCTCGACGCGGACCGGCCTCGACGATGTCTCCGTGACCGGCGGCAACGTCGTGCATACCCTGAAGGTTACGCCGGAGACCGGCCTGAGCAGCCACGGGCAGGTAGGCGGGCCGTTCGAGCCCCAATGCCAGAGCTATACCTTGACAAATACCGGGCCGGCGGCGGTGAACTGGACGGGTACGAAGGGGCAGAACTGGCTGAGCGTGACGGAACCGGCCGGCACGCTCGCCGGCGGGCAACTGGTCGTCGTGGACAGCGTCGTGGATGAGGATAACAACGTCGTGGATCTCTACGACATCGTCGGAGGGGAGTCGGCCAACGTCGATGTATGCGTGAATGCGAACGCAAACACCCTGCCCCTCGGCAATCATGCGGATCAGGCGGCCTTTACCAATACCGCGGGCAATGACGTGCAGACCCGCAACGTCGCGCTGTTCGTCGGCAACGTCGACGCCTATACGGAACTGTTCACGACCAACAACGATCTCGATCATGCGTCCTGGACGCTCACGCCGGACGAATCGGTGCATTACTACGCGGCTTGTGTGACCCCGGCGACGCAGTTCCCGACGAACCCCGCGGGTGGGGCGGCCCTGAGCCTGACGAACGACAGTTTCGTGAAGGTGACGCTCGCCCAGGGGGCGCAGGTGTCGCTCTACGGGACCGCCTACAGCGAGTTCTACGTCGGGTCGAACGGGTACATCACGTTCGGCAGCGGCGATACGGATGCCAGCGAAACGCTGGCGGATCATTTCGCCAAGCCGAGGATCTCGGGTCTGTTCACGGATCTGAATCCGGGAGCGGGTACGGCAACCTGGAAGCAACTGATGGATCGTGCGGCGGTGACGTTCGAGAACGTACCGGATGCGGCGTCAGGCGGCGCGAACAGCATGCAGATCGAGCTGTTCTACGATGGCCGAATTCGGCTGACCTGGTTGGATGTGGCCGCCCCGGACGGATTGGCGGGGCTTTCACGCGGTACGGGCATCCCCGGCGACTACCTGCCGAGTGATTTGACCGGTTACGGAGTTTGTCCGCCGCCGAGCCACCATCAGGCCGACCTGGACGCTGACGGCGACGTCGACCTGGCGGACTTCGGGTGGCTCCAGAAATGTCTGACGGGAAACAAGGTGCTGATCATCAGTCCAACCTGCGCCGACGGCGACTTTGACATGGACGGGGACGTGGATGTGAGTGACGTCGGATCGTTCCGTCCGTGCCTGAGCGGCCCGGAGATCGCGCCGGACGCGGGCTGCCTGTCGATCGGGCCGTGAGCCGGCGGGGATGATTGAATCCATACGGACCGGGCTCACAGAGCCCGGCTCGGATCACAGAGGCCGGCTCGGATCACAGAGGCCGGCTCGGATCACAGAGCCCGGCTCGGATCACAGAGCCCGGCTCGGATCACAGAGGCCGGCTCGGATGCAGAGGATGCGACATTACTTCGGCATCCAGCTTCCTGAACCGGATTACTGCGGCATCCAGCTTCCTGAACCGGATTACTGCGGCAGCCAGATTCCCAAACCGGATTACTGCGGCGGCCAGGCTTGTGAACCTGTCTCCTGGCTACCGATTCCTTCCGCTTCAAGCATGCGCCGTGAGCACGCAGGCGTGACATCGGGCAACCTTTCTGCGAACGGGAAATGCTCGCTTATACAGTTTTTGCGCCGGATTGCTGCACCTTCGCCCAGGTGTCGCGGAGGGTGGCGGTGCGGTTGAAGACCAGGGCGCCGGGTTTGCTGTCGAGGTCGACGTTAAAGTAACCCAAGCGCTCGAACTGATAGCGGTTTCCGTGCGGGGCGTCCCGGAGCGACGGCTCGACGCGGCAGCCCCGGAGGATCTCCAGGGATTGGGGGTTGAGGTTGGCTTTGAAGTCCTCGCCCGGCTCGACGTCGTCGGGGTCCGGTTTGCGGAACAGGTGGTCGTACAGCCGGACCTCGGCTGGTAAGGAGTGGTCGGCGGTTACCCAATGGAGGGTGGCTTTGACTTTGCGGCCATCGGGTGCATCGCCGCCGCGGGTGGCGGGGTCGTACGTGCAGTGCAACTCGGTGATTTCGCGGGTGGCGGGGTCTTTGACGACGCTCTCGCATTTGATGAAGTAGGCGTAGCGCAGCCGGACCTCCCGGCCCGGGGCCAGGCGGAAGAACTTCTTCGGCGGGTCCTCCATGAAGTCCTCGCGTTCGATGTAGATCACTTTCGAGAAGGGGACCTGGCGAACGCCGGTGGACGGGTCCTCGGGGTTATTGATTGCGTCGAGCTGTTCAACCCGGCCGTCGGGATAGTTGTCGATCACCACCTTGAGCGGGCGAAGGACCGCCATCACGCGGGGAGCCGTCTTGTTCAGCACGTCGCGAACGGTGTCCTCGAGGACGGCTACGTCGATCGTGCTGTTGAACTTGGAGACGCCGATCCGTTTGCAGAATTCGCGGACAGCTTCCGGGGGGAACCCGCGGCGGCGCAGTCCGGATATCGTGGGCATGCGCGGGTCGTCCCAGCCGTTGACGTAATTGCCCTTGACCAGTTCGAGCAGCTTACGTTTACTCATGACCGTATAGGTAAGCTCGAGCCGGGCGAATTCGATCTGCTGCGGATGGAAGATGCCGAGCTGATCGAGGAACCAGTCGTAGAGCGGGCGGTGGTTTTCGAATTCGAGGGTGCAGATCGAGTGGGTGATCCGCTCGATCGAATCCTCGAGGCCGTGGGCCCAGTCGTACATGGGATAGATGCACCACTGGTCGCCGGTGTGCTGGTGCGACGCGTGCAGGACAGGAGGAATGGAACGCGGCGGTGGACGCGTGCGCGATGGAGGAACCGGCGATCCCTGTGATCGGAAACGTCCATGCGAACGCGCTGCTC
>JAPKGY010000512.1 GCA_026647385.1 Phycisphaerae bacterium
TCGGGCGAACGGCTGGCGGGTCCCAGTGTGGCGATGATTTTCGTGCGACGGACGCCGGTGCTCATGAGGACTCTCCGGGGAAAGATGCTGGCCGGTACCGGAGCGCAAACCGAACTCCCGCACAGGGTACCATGGGTTGCGTTTCGACGGTAGTAAACGGACGAGATCGCTTGGGAGAAGGGCTCCCCTTCGGGTCGCGGCGAAAGGGGAGGACGACCGATCCGCCCAGCTCGGCGATGTGGCGCGACCCACACACGGGAGAATGGGGGATGATCCGGTTTACTCCCCCGGCTTTGCGTTCATGAGGATCTCGAGCACTTCGGGCGGTGGTTCGGCTCCGAGTCGGCGCAGTGCACGGACGTCCGCCCAGGCCTGGTCGTATTGCCCGACGGCGCAGCAGGCGGCCGCCCGCGCGGAATAAGCGGAGGCATCCGCCGGATCCAGCGCGATAGCCCGCCCATACTCGGCGATGGCGTGCAGAAAGTCTTTTCGCAGCAGGAACGCGTTTCCGAGGTTTCGCCGGTACGCGGGTTGATTCGGCTCCAATCTCGCGGCCGCACGCAGGTCAGCCAACGCGCGTTCGGATTCGCCTTTGCGCGCGTAGGCGGTGCCCCGGTTGTTGTAGGCCGACGCATCCATCCGGTTCAGCTCGATGGCGACGGTGCAATCACGGATGGCTGCGTCCCAATCGCCCTTGCCCTGAAAGGCCAGGGCCCGATTGCCATAGGCGGCTGCGAGCCGCGGACTGATCGAGATTGCCTGCGTGCAATCGGCGATCGCTCCGTCGTAGTCTCCCTTGCTCGCGAGCACGATTGCCCGGTTGCTGTAGGCGCCGGCGTAGTTCGGACACAGATCGATGGCTTGGGTGTAGTCGGCATACGCACCGTCCAAGTCGCCCATTTCCCTTCGAAGGTTGCCCCGATGGTGATAGAAAGAGTAGGCTCGCGGCGAAACGGAAATCGTGTAGTCGCAGAGGGCCCGCGTCGTCCGCCAATGGCGCAGTTGGCCTCGCGTGCCGATGACGAGCAGGGTCGCCACGACCAGAACGATGCCCATAAGTACGGTCCGCCCTGTTCGGCCGCCGGCCCGCGACCAGACTCGCTCCAATGCCCACGCCAGGGTCAACAGCAATCCCACGGCCGGCAGATACGCATACTTATCCCAGGCAACGCAGGGGCTATAGCTCTTGTTGAGCAGCGTGGGAGCCAGCAGACAGATGAAGCACAACCAACCGGTCAGCAGGGCCCGCGTCCACCGCAAGGAGATCAACAGAACGGCGGTCGTGCCCAGGGTCACGGCGACGGCCGCCAGCAACAGGCCGTTGGACAGGCTGATGTCCTCGGGGAACGCGTAAAAGGAGGATAACTGGACGGGCCAGATCATATGCCAGGGATAAAACATCAGGTTGTGGCAGATCAGCAGGAGGGTCTGGCCAGTGGACAGAGAACTCAGCGCCGCGAGCTCCTGGTGGCGCTGAGAGATGACGACCACGATAGCTGAGACGGCTGCAACGATCAGAAACGGTACCTTCTCGAGAAGTGCCCGCAAGCTCAGGCGTCGCAAAGGCCAGAAGTCCAGAAGGACGAGGACCGCGGGAATCGGGACCGCCGTCGGCTTGGACATGAGCGCGAGGACGTAGAGCGCCAGGCAGGCTGCGTATGCCCGGCGTCCACCGCGGCGCGCGTGGCGAACGTAGGCGATCAGGCACCACAGGGCGAAGAACGCCGCCAACAGCGTCTTGCGCTCGCCCACCCACGGAATCGTCTCGACGGTCATGGGATGCACGCCGAACAGGAGCCCCACCATCGCCGCCACCCACGAGTTTCCGAGGAGCTTGTGGAGCAGCAGGATCAGCAGCGCCGTGTTCGCGGCGTGTAGAGTCAGGCTCGTTCGGTGGAATGGGCGAAGGTTGTTCACGTCGCCGGCCGCGGCGTAATCCAGCATGAGCGAGGTCATCGTCAACGGCTGATAGTACCCGGCGATGCTCGTGGGGGAGAATACCTCGCCGAAGAATCGCCCGACCGATTCCCAGCTCGGGTTCCGCACCCGCGTGTTGCTTGTCAGGTACTGATCGTCATCGATGGACAAAGCCCGCGCGGACAGCGCCGGCCAATGCGCGAACAACGTGAAAGCGACCGCGAAGGCCATGAGTGCGGTCACCCGGACGCGCGCCGGCCCCGCCTCATCTTCGCCGGCTAACGCGGTTGCGCCGGAATCCCCGCGAGGTGCCTGCTTAGGATCCGATCGGCCGTGCATTGGAGATACGCTTGCCTCCGGCTCCGACGAGACGCGACCACGGTCGACCGACGGCGGCGCGACCTCGAAGTCATCCAGAAACACACCCGGCATCCTCGCCGGTGCCCTCAGTGTATCCGGCCGAAGGCCCGCCGTCGCGTATTGCAGATCGCAACACCGGCCGGGAGTAATCCCCCTAAAATCCAACGGCTGCCAGACCGCAACAAGCAACGGGCTCCCGAGCGGGTCGTGTGCTTGCGGTCCACCACATGAGAGGCGCCGTCACGTGGCGTATACGCACCCGTCGCATCCAACTCCAGCCGCCCGTGACGTGAGTCAGCCCGTTTGTTTTGTGTTGTAGTGCGGGCCCGTTGAAGCGAGGTCTCGCCGTGGCGGACTTCCAGCCTGCACGGGTGCAGCCGGGGCGCCGCGGCGACTCATCTGCGGAGAGATGGCTGCACCACAATGGCTTTGGCCCGTGAGGCATCATTCGAGCCTTGCTACACCAGGATCCAAGGCACGCTCCGCAAGTACGCAATAGCGGAACCCGACAGAATCTCTCTGAACATTCTCAAGGATCACCGATAGGCACCAGCCTCTAAAAAGGACCACCTTGGTACGACTTGGACCAGACAAAATGAACAAAAAAACGCGATTCTTCTTGCATTCGACGATCACGGGCCTAGATAATGTCTTGCGGGGACAGGCGGTCACACGCTGAGTACACGGTGTACGGCTCCGCGCGGTCGATCGATCAATCAGATCAAGCTTCCACACCTTGCTATCCGCGATCCGACGATTGGAGGAGATTCATGTCGAGTCGATTCGGCCTCGAATTCAACCGGTCCCTCCTGATCCGTCTGCATCTGATGGCTGCGACGGTTTGTGGCATCACCGCCAATGCCGACGCCCGAGCCAACATCCGTGACGCGTTTTTCAGCGCCTACCCCAACGCGGTGGGAACCACACTCGACACCGTGCCGAGCCATCTCGCGCACTGCGGCGTATGCCACTATGATTTCAGCGGAGGCGGCACGCGGAACCCCTACGGTGCCCTGCTCGAGTCCGCCCTCCCCAACTTTGCGAACAACCCGAACGGCAGGAAGCAGGCGGTCCAGTCGATCGCCAACCAGGACGCCGACGGCGACGGCTTCACCACGACGGTCGAGGTCACCAACACGACGACCTTCACGAACACCCCCACCTTTCCCGGTCTGAAGCCGGCGAACGTCGGGAGCGTCACAAACGTCCTCCTGACCGATATCAGTTCGCACCTCGTGCCGTCGACCGGCGGGGACACGACGCCGCCGAGCGTTGTGGTCATTTCGCCGAACGGATCGGAGACCCTCACGGCGAATCAGGCAGCCTCGGTGCAGTGGACC
>JAPKGY010000513.1 GCA_026647385.1 Phycisphaerae bacterium
GCGTGCTGTTGAGCAGCAACGGCCCGATCACCACCAATGCCTGGCTCGAATTGAGTCTCACCGCCCATGTGACCGGCAACGGCACCTCGAATATGCCCAGCGAAACCAATAGCAGGATCGGCAGCATGATGGCGACCTCGACCGCCATCGTCGCCCGCCGCTTGTTTGCTCTTCTCATCCGTGCCATAAGCAGCTCCCTCCCGCCGCGATGCAGACGCCGAAAAAGATGGCGACCGCATACGGCATGGTGAGCATCGTTTCACGGGGCGGCATCATGTCCCGGGACTCCCGGAGCCCGATAAGCCGCTTCCCCGCGAGCAGGATCGGAACAACGATCCCTCTCAAGCCGTCCAGCACGTCCCGGAACCTGCCCGCAACGACCGCATACCCCAAACCCAGTACCACACCGCTCAAGGCGACGGCCAACAGGACAATCAGTCCGTTGACCACGCCCAGCCACGCCCCCAACGCCCCCATCAACTTCGCGTCGCCCGCTCCGCCTCCGGCGAAAACGAACAGCAACACGTAAGGCAGGGCCAGCACGACGCAGCCGGCCGCCGCATCGGCAAGGCCGGCCGGTCCGCCCACATAGAAAGACATCCCCACACCGGCCAACAGCAATGGGCCAGTCAAGGCATTCGGGATCCGACGCTGACGCAAGTCGAAACACATGGCCGCCAGCGCAGCGCTAATCGTCGCGCCCCACTGGACTGACGGCCATCCTTGCTCCCAGAGCGTCATCCACCACATCGCATACACCTTCGCACTACGAGCCAAGCCGGGGCACAGGGTGCATGAAACCCGACCCGAAACCGGGAGTCATGCACCGCTGCGCCCGCGTGGAAGTACAAACCTCATCGCTGCCACCTTCGTTCGCATGACACAAAGATCGAAAACCGACCCTTGGGCTGCCCGGACGGAACCGCGCCCTACCGCGGCCTCCGTGAACCGGATGCCCGCTCGTCACCGAGTTCGGCCACCGGACCTTTCGCGGGCAGCGCGAAAGCTTGGCTAAGACAGCATCATCGAGGGCTGAATCAGGCGCCCAGGTCCGTCTTCATGCCATTCAGCTTGTTGTAGATCCATGTGCCGATGGCGGCGACGACGGTGACCAGACCGGCCACGATCAGACCGGCCATCACGCCCCATTCCACGGTCTCGGTGCCGCGTTCATCACTCCAGAACTTGGACATTGCTAGTCCTCCTCGCAAAACTTTTCTCGGACAGACCACTACACGCGCCCCGCGTGCACCTGCACGCGTACACGGGCCGCACGAAACCACCGCACCCCCAAAAGCGAAAAGGCCGATTGGCTAACCCGCCCTCTCGCACTACTGAACCTGTAATCTGACTTCGTCCTCCTCTCGCTCGCAGCGAGAGCCCCCTGCTCACGTACCAGAATGTTGATCGCCTCCGTGCGACATGGGACAGCCCGGCAATAAACCGGACGGGGAGAAACCGTCAGAGCGCCAGCAAAAAAGCAAGTAGCACGCTGACGGAAAGAGCATAGGCGGGCCGCCCGAGGTGCGACCACTTTTTCCAGGAAAATTCCTGCCGCCTCACCCCACTTTTTTCCTCCGCGAAATAAAGCGCCTTTGGAACGCTCCCCTGTCGCACCGGCGAACGATCAGCGGCATGAGCGCGTCGAAGCGACGGCACCTCGCTCTGGTTTACTGGCACTTGAATCCGCCGGCCCCCGGCCGAGTGCATGTCCACCGGGCGCAACCCAACGGCGAAATCGGTAGGGGCGTCGTGAGCGTCTTGAATCGGTAGCGGACGGAAAAGCGTAGATCGGCCGAGGGCAACAATGCGGTACCCCGTTTCTGCGGGCAGACAAGGGCAAGCGATGACCGCAAATGTAAAAAAAGCATGGGGTTTTTCTGGAAATGGCTCTTCTACCCACCTAAAAGCCTAAGAGAACGTGCGCACACGGCAACTTGGGTGCCTTCTGGAAAGGCAGGCATCAGGACGCTGGTCCGCTTAGGGTAAGAGCGGAACGACGGTCCGATAACGTCGGGAAGCCAACTTCATCTCCCCATATGTTCCCGACTTTTTGAGCCCACAGCGGAAAGGGTCAGGACCATGATCCCCCTCACGAGTTGTCATTTGAATGCAATGAAGTCGGTACGCAGGTTTCAACGACGCGGCTCCGCGCTGATCTGGGTGTCGGTTGTCGGATTCATCCTGATCGGCTTCTTCGGCCTGGCGATGGACACCTCGCTCGTCGTGCTCACCGGCAACCAGTTGCAGGATGCCGCCGACGCCGCGGCACTGGCCGGCGCACAGCTGATCCGGACCAGCCCCGAGGACGCCCGGACACTGGCGGTGGCCACCGCGAACGCCAACAAGGCCGCCCGCGAATCGGTGCTGTTGGATCGAAACGACGCCAACAACGCGGACGGAGATATCGTGATCGGGCGCTACGATCGCGACACGGACGTCTTTGACCCCACCGGCGAACCGCTCAATGCGGTCAAGGTGGTGGCCAGGCGAACGGCGGGTTCCCAGGGGGGGCCGTTGCCGCTCACCTTCGGACCGGCATTCGGAGTCAGCACCACCGAAGTCAAACGAGACGCGATCGCCATGGTCGGCGGCGGGACCGGCGCGGGATTGATCACCCTGAACCCCACCTCCGAATGCTCCCTGCGGATCGACGGTAACGTGACCGTCAACGTCAGCGACGTCTCCGACCCGGCGAATCCTCTACCCGGCACCGTTCAGGTCAACTCGTACAACGACCAGGCGGCCTGCGCGAACGGCAATCCGGTTCTGGCGGCCGGCGACGTCAACGTCGCAGGCGGTGTGGACCCCACGTTTGAAGACCTCGAAGGCGTTGACTACCTCAACGACATGTGCAACTGCACCATCGCGGATCCGCTCGCAAGCCTGCCGCCCCCCGCCGATTTCGGGCCGGACCGCGGTACGGTATCGGTCACCGGCAAGACAGCCGCCACGGTCAATCTCTCACCGGGCTACTATGCCGGCGGAATTTCAATGACCAACAACCAGGGAACCATTAACTGCGCACCGGGCCTGTACGTCGTGGACGGAGTTGGACTGGATATCCGTGGCGGAAACCTCTACGCCGAAGGAGTCATGTTCTACGTCGTGGACAGCACCCCGACGGATAACAAGCCGAGCCGCGTCTATCTCGGTGGCAACGGTATCATTAAGGTCAGCGGCATCGATCCGGCCCAGTACTCCTACCCACCGGAGGTGGCCATCTACGAAGGCGTGACTTTCTTCCAGGCGCGCATCACCGACTACGGCGGCGCCTACGGCAATACAAACGAATCGACGATCATCGGAACAAGCGAGATGGACCTTCAAGGAACTTTCTACTTCCCCACCAACCCCCTGCGGCTCAGTGGAACCTGCGGGAGCGTGGGCAACCAACTGATCGTCGACGAGCTCTGGATTTCCGGTAACGGCACCCTGGTCATCAACTACGACGGCCGAAACCCGGCCCCGGGAAACAGGGTCTTCCTGGTCGAATAACGTCCCCCGGACGTACCGAGGCTGATCGCCGCACCACACGGGCTAAAACAACAGCAGCAGAATTAAAGTATGCGCGAATTTCCTCGTGGCCGGACACGACTGCGCAAAACCACGCC
>JAPKGY010000514.1 GCA_026647385.1 Phycisphaerae bacterium
AGCCGGCCAAGCGTGAAGAGCTTTACGAAGCCAAGCTGGTGCTGGTTGGCGAAGGCGGTGTCGGCAAAACCACTTTGCTGCGCGCGCTCACCGGCCAGGAGCCGCGCGTGGGTGAACCGACCACGCATGGCCATTCCCGATCGATGTGATGATTCCAGGCACTCGCCAGCCGCACGCCACGGGATGCTACCAAGCAAGACCGGCTTCCTACTGCTGGCCAAGCTCTGTCGATTCCACCTCCAATCATGGTGCCCCCACCCTCGCTGCGCGAGGATGGATCATCGGGCACGAGAATGGTTGGGCCAACTTTTCGTCCCGCATTGAGTTCCGCCGCTCGTGCGGGTGTGTGCCTGCGCGTCAGGCATGGAGTGCCCAAAAGGTAGCTTCTCGCCGGTTCGGCGCTTGATCTTTGACACGGGTCGGGAATATACTCTTCTATAAGCCTGTTGCCAATACTGGTCGCGGTTGAAAGGGGTTAAACATGCAGAGATGTTCCGCGTGGCCGGGCCGAACTGGAACCATGCTGCTCGAACTGGCCGTCGCACCGGCAGCCATGGTTTGTCTGGCCGCCTTCACACTACTTGCCACGGGTGCGGCCGACGCTCAAACGAGCTTCACCCCGCCGGGGACGGGCACCGAGGCTGACCCGTACAGGATTTCCCGGCTCGGCCACCTGGTCTGGATGGGCGAGAACGTCGAAAGCAGTTCCGGCAAGTATTACACCTTGACCGCCAACATCGATGCGTCGGCGACCGCCACCTGGAACGATCCGGGAACCGGCACGGACGTCCTCGAGGGCTTCAAGCCGATCGGGGATTGGGTCTTATGGGCAGGCACGCCTTTCGAGGGCTTCTTCGAGGGCAACGGGCACATCATCACCGGTCTGACGATCAACCGACCGGGCTCCGCTTCGGTGGGTTTTTTGGGCAGCTTCGCCGCACCTGGACGAGTGTGGAACCTAGGCATAGTTGATGGAACGATGGCTGGGGATACCGAAGTCGGCGGGTTGGCTGGAGTCGCCTTAGGCGGCACCATCTCTCATTGCTATGCCATCGGTTCGGTCGAAGGAACCGGTGACAGGGTTGGCGGCCTGATCGGATACGGAGGTGGGCTGATTTCAAACTGCTTCGCCCACGGAGCGGTCGCCGGCAACTACCACGTCGGTGGTCTGATCGGACATAACGCCGGTACCGTGTTGAGTTGCTACGCCGCCTGTACAGTCACGGGGGCTGGCAGAAATACCGGCGGGCTGATCGGGTTCAATCACCAAACGCTCAGGAACTGCTACGCGAGCGGGGAAGTCAAAGGCGAGGATTCTGCAGGCGGGCTTGTCGGACTCACTTACTACGGCGAGGTGGCGAACTGCTACGCGGCCTGCAAGGTTAGCGGTGCGGGAACGGAGGTCGGCGGCCTGATCGGAGAAAGCATGTTTGGAGAGATCCTCAGCTCCTACTGGGATCTGGACATCTCGGGCCAGCCTATCTCGGACGGCGGAAGGGGCAAGACCACCGCCCAGATGCAGCAGCAGGCCACTTTTGTGACGTGGGATTTTGGGACCACGTGGGCCATTCATGAAAACGTGACCTACCCGTATCTGCGAGGCCTCGATTGGGACCGGGACGGCATTCCACTGGGCCAAGACAACTGCGCGATCATGGCCAACTCCGACCAGGCGGACGGCGATCATGACGGCGTCGGTGACGTGTGCGACAATTGCCCGGGCGCCGCCAATGCCGATCAGGCTGATTTCGACGGCGATGGCGTCGGGGACGCGTGCGACACGCCGGTGATTGTGTGGGCGGCGTCCGTCAAGACACACAAGGGGATCGGGCCCATCGGGATCGAGTTGCCCCCGGCTGCAGCCCGTGCGATCACCGATCCACGGAGAGGGCTGATTCTCACGCTGGAGGTCACGTTCACGCGAGACATACGGCCGGCCGACGGCGTGCTCGACGACGAGGCGATGGTCGTGTGCGGAGGCAACGTTGCTCAGTCCGCCTCGACAATCGACGGTTGCGTCTTGCGGATCGAAACACCTTGTTCAAGCCCGAATTGCGCGACAGCCACGATCCAGCGGCTGACTGCACTGGACGGCACGCCGATGCTGGGCATCGCTCGCCTCCAAGTCGCCGTGCTGACGGGAGACGCCAACGGAGACGGCGGAGTCATCTGGAGCGATCACAGTTACCTGAGCGCGAGGATCGGCCGGCCCGTCGAAGCGAGCACGTGCCGGGCCGACGTCGATTGCAGCGGCACTATTGACACCAGCGACTATATCGCGGTGCGAGGTCGATTCGGCCATCGCCTGACCTGCCCCTAATCGATGGTAACATGCTTCTGGTGCCGCGATCTCTCCGCGGTGGATTCGCCGTGTCGACTTGGCCGTGCATGGGGCAGGCGGGCGGTCGGCCAGGACAAGACCTCGCTTCGGCAGGGCCGCGTTAGAAGTCGACTTGGATGCGTGGGTGCCCCGCCCGGCCGATCTGCTCGTCACGGGTCATTCCTTCGACATTTGGACTTCTTCATTCCCCAGGGCGGCCCGCCGTTTTGCGGTCCACAACCCCAAAGGAACGTTTTTTGCAAGGCCAGGTGGCACCAATCGCGTCGATCCTTCGCCGTAAGGTTCTAACGTGGGCCCGCGATCCCACCGAGTACTCCGCGAGGACGGATGGGTGACCCATCCACGCGCAGCGAGGGCGGGGGCGCCGGTTCACGCGTGCGTTGATCAGCCCAGTACGTGGATCTTCACGAAGTTGGTGCCGCGGGGTTGGCCAGCCGGGATGCCGCCGACGACCAGGATTGTTTCGCCGGAGCTTGCGAGCCTGCGCTGGCGAACGGTGTCCTCGGCCAATTGGATCAGGTCTTCAAACGTATCCGCGCGGCGGTCGGTCAGCACGGGCCTCAAGCCCCACACGAGGTTGAGTGCATGGTAGACTCGTCGATCGCCGGTCAGGGCGATGACAGCGGAGCGCGGGCGTTCAGCCGCGACCCGGGCGGCGGTGAAACCGCTGGTGGTCAGGGCGACGATGCAGCGCGGCTCGACGACGGACTCGATCGTCCGGAGGGCCTCGCTGATGGCCTGCGTGCAGGTCTTGGCCTCGGGCCGGTAATTGCGAAACTCGATGCGGCCCTCGACTTCCATGGTAATTCGGGCCATCATTTCGACCGCCTTGACGGGATAGGCTCCGACGGCCGTCTCGCCCGAAAGCATCACCGCGTCGGTGCCGTCGACGATCGCATTGGCGACGTCGCTGGCTTCCGCGCGCGTCGGGCGGGGCTGATGGATCATGCTTTCGAGCATCTGGGTCGCGGTGATGACCGGCTTGCCCTTGCGATTGCACAGCTCGATGATCCGCTTTTGCAGCATGGGCACCTTTTCCGGGCTCATTTCGACGCCGAGATCGCCCCGGGCGACCATCAGGCCGTGAGCTTCGCCGACGATTTCCTCCAGATGCTCGACGGCCTGCGGCTTCTCGATCTTGGCGATAACCGGTTTGAAAACACGCCGCCGGGCCAGCTCGTCTTTCAGGGCACGTATGTCGTCACCGCTGCGCACGAAGCTCAGGGAGATGACGTCGACCTCCTGCGACAGGCCGAATTCGAGATCCCG
>JAPKGY010000515.1 GCA_026647385.1 Phycisphaerae bacterium
CTCCGCCGTACGCCAGCCCGACCTCGATCTGGAAGGGATTTCCGCGATAGACCGCCGGCGGCCGCGTCGAGGCGGTGAAGAATTCCGCCTTGACGCCCTTGACGATCCCGGTCAGCAACTGCTCGGCCCCGATGGGCGCCAGGCAGTTGGTCGGCGGGCTCATGAGCCGGGTCTTCTGGATCGCTTCGTAGAGTTTCTCCGCCTCCTGGCGGGCGATGCGTTTGGGGTGGGCCCGCGTGTTCAGCTTCGCGTTGCGGCAGATTTCGTCCGCCACCTTGGGCCCGACGCGGCAGAACTCACTCTGCAGGAAACCCGACAGCCAGTGCGACTTGGTGTCGTGCAGCATCTTGATGAGCGTGCCCAGTTCCACCCCGTACGGGTGCGGCTTGATCTCCGTGGTCTGAGCGGGCATCGTCTCGGTGCCGCGCTCGAAAACAATTCGCTCGCCGGCCGGCGGGGTATACGCGAACCGCGCGTGCGGGTTGGCGATCGCCGTCTGTTCGACGTACTCGTCGACCGACTGACGCCCCTTGATGTACGAGCCCACCATCTCGATCTCGACTTGGGTTCCCGTGTCCCAGTCGACCTCCACCGGGTGATCCTTGACGATCACCGGGGCATTCTTCTTGGTGTCGATCTGAATCTCGCAGTAATACGCCTTTTTCTTGGGTGAGGTCCGCGAGGCGATCTTGATGGACTTGCCGGTGGTGAGCAGGCCGTACATGCCCGCCGCCGATATGCCGATGCCCTGCTGCCCCCGCGACATCTTCAGCCGGTGGAACTTCGAACCGTAGAGCAGCTTGCCGAAAACGTTCGGGATCTGCTGCATGACGATGCCCGGGCCGTTGTCCCGAACCGTGACCCGATAGCGTTCCTCCGCCACCTCTTTCAGGATGATGTCGATATCCGGCGGATGCCCGGCCTCCTCGCACGCGTCGAGGGCGTTGTCGACCGCCTCCTTCACGCACATCAGCAGGGCCTTGCGCTTGTTGTCGAAACCGAGCAGATGGCGGTTCTTGGCGAAGAACTCGGAGACCGAAATCTCCTTCTGGAGCTTGGCCATGGACTCCGCCGTCGCCCGCGGCTTGGGCCGGCGCGGCTCGGGCGAAGGAGCAGCCACCAGCTTCGGCGCGGGTGCGGCTTTTCCCTTTGCCGGCCGACCTGTTTTCTTCTTGGCCACGCTCTGGCGACGCTCCGGTGGGGGCCCAAACGACAACGACAACTGTTTTTCCGCGGTAGCTCCCGGTTGACTCATGATGACCCTCGCCGTCCCTGGCTGAGAGGCAGGACCGTCCTGATCTCACGAACTGACTTATATGATATCTCGGTCCGACCGGGCTGCAAAGATGAACCGAACGCCTCAAACGCGCCCGGGCCTATCCGTGGAACAGTGGAATGGACCGGTGGGCTCCGGTGGCCGGCGTCGCCACAGCGACTCACCTGCGGAGAGATGGCCGCACCACAACGAAACTCTCCTGCCGGAAACGGCACTCGAATCGCCACGGAACCATACAATGGGCGTCCCCGGCCGACGCGGAAGCTCGGGTGGGGGGCCGCCGCTCCGCTTCAGCGGGCCTGTTCGACGGCCCCGATCATTTGACGACCGGGGCCCATGCAAGGTATGAGGGCGTCTCCGTGCGGACCCGGGGGAGGGGTCCCCCCCCGTGCGGAAACCGTCGGGATTCGGGACCGGGTGAGGGGTGCCCGGACGAGGGCCAGCATGCGTTTGTTCTACCAGTTCTGCAGATACCTTTGCCAGATGGTCAGCGTGGTCTATTTCAAGACCCGCCGCGTCGGCCTGGCCAACGTACCGTCCGAGGGCGGCGCACTCCTGGTCAGTAACCATCAGAGCTTCATCGATCCGGTCGTCGTCGGTATCCACATCACCCGCGAAGTCCACTTCATGGCCCGCGATACCCTGTTCGCCAACCCGCTGTTCGGCCGGCTGATCACCTCGGTCAACGCCTTTCCGGTGCGCCGCGGGTCGGCCGACCTGGGCGCGATCAAGGAGTCTCTGCGCCTGCTGAAACAGGGCCATCTGGTGCTGATGTTTCCGGAAGGGACGCGCACGACCGACGGGCGCGTTCAGCCGCTGCTGCCGGGTATGTTCGCCATCGCCAAGAAGGCACGCGTGCCGATCGTTCCGGTCCTGATCGAGGGAGTATTCAAGGCCTGGCCGAGGCACCAGATCCTGCCGGCCCCGGGCAACGTGATGGTTGAGTATGGGGCGCCGATCGCACCCGATGAGTTCGCCGACCTGCCGCCCGAACAGCTCACCGAGACCGTCCGCCGGCGCCTGGTATCCATGCAGCAGAAATGGCATCGCCGGGTGCCCGAGCGGCGCTTACAATGGTGGAAGTCCGATTCGTCTGCCGGGTGCGCGGACTGCCCGCCGCCGGCCTGACGACGCCGGAGCTGACCAGCGAGGATGATGATGGAGGTCCGCCTGGCCCGGAAACGGGGTTTCTGTTTCGGCGTCGAAGACGCCATCGAGACGGCCGAACGCACGCTGCGCGAACACGAACCCGGCCGCGTCGTCGCCCTCGGCCCGGTCATCCACAATCCGCAGGTCGTCGATCGCCTCGAACAGGCGGGCCTCAACCAATCGGGCGATCTCGAACGGATCCAGCCCGGCACCACCGTCCTGATCCGATCCCATGGCGCCGGACCGGACACCTACGCGGAGGCGGCCCGCAAAGAGCTGAACATCGTCGATGCAACCTGCGTTCTGGTGAAGCGAGCCCAGACCGTCGTCAGGCAATTGCACGAGGAAGGGTACACCGTCGTCATGATCGGCGATGCGAACCACCCCGAGGTGCGCGGGGTGATCGGCTACGCGCCGAACGTCATCGTCGTCGACAGCGAGGACAAGCTGGACGACGTGCTGCCGATCCGCGGCAAGCTGGGCATCGTCGCCCAGACCACCCACGCGCCCGAGCACGTCGCCCATATGATCGGCGAAATCGCCCGCCGGCCTTTCCGCGAACTCCGGGTCATCAATACCCTCTGCTTGGAGGTGGTCCGGCGCCAGGAGGCCGCCGTCGAACTGGCCGGCGAGGTCGACGTCATGTTCGTCCTCGGCGGGCACCACTCCGCCAACACCCAGGAGCTCGCCCGCTTGTGTTGCGAGGCGGGCGTGCCCACCTACCACCTCGAAACCTGGGCGGAGTTCAAACCCGACATGGTCCGCGGAAAGAGAATCGCCGGCGTCACCGCCGGTGCCTCGACCCCCGATTTCACCATCGATGAGTTCGTGGAAAAGCTCAAATCCCTCGTTCCCGAGGAAAGATGACCCGACGGATAGCCTGCACGGAACCGCTTGTCTTCGAGCTGGCAAGTTGCGGTTGCCGAGATAGACTAGTCGTAGACTGGTCTGATGGTGCGGCTATGAAACACAGCTCATCGCGACATGTAATCGGGGCGTTCGACGCCAAAACGCACTTTTCCGAGCTTCTGGAACGTGTCGAGGGCGGTGAGGAGATCACCATCACGCGTCACGGTTCACCGGTGGCCAAGATGGTCCCCATCCGGAAAGCGGCCACCCCGGAGGAACGTCAGGAGGCGATCCGTCGGTGGCGAGAGTCGTCC
>JAPKGY010000516.1 GCA_026647385.1 Phycisphaerae bacterium
CGTCCCCATTGCTTTCTCCGCCAGTCGATCCATAATCTCGTCGAAAGTCATCAGATAGGGGTTGAGTGGACAGTCCGGTCATTTCGGTTCGTGGAGCCCGCGAACACAACCTCAAGAATGTGTCGGTCGAATTGCCGCGGAACTGCCTGATTTGCTTTACCGGCGTGTCGGGTAGCGGAAAGAGTTCGCTGGCCTTCGACACCCTCTACGCCGAGGGCCAGCGACGCTATATCGAATCGCTCAGCGCCTACGCCCGGCAGTTCCTGGGGACCCTGGCCAAGCCGGACGTCGACCAGATCACCGGCCTGAGTCCGGCAGTCGCCATCCAGCAGAAGGCGACCGGCTGGAACCCGCGGAGCACGGTCGGGACGGTGACCGGGATCTATGACTTCCTGCGGGTGCTGTACGCGCGGGTGGGGCGGCAGCATTGCCCGAAGTGCGGCCGGGGGATCACCGCCCAAACCTCCGAGGCGATCGTCGGACGAATCCTGACCCTCCCGGCGGAGTCCGGCATTTTCGTGCTGGCGCCGGTGATACGCGGCCAGAAGGGTGAGCACGTCGAACTCCTCGAGGACTTGCGCCGGCGGGGATACGTGCGGGCGCGGATCGACGGACAGGTCTGTCATCTCGACCAGGCGCCGCGACTGGGGCGGCACAATCGACACGATATCGAGGTGGTGATCGATCGGCTGACGCTGAAGGAGGGGGTGCGTGCGCGCCTGGCGGAGGCGGTCGAGGCTGCGTTGCAGGTGGGCCAGGGGACGATCATCGTCGCGCCGGCGGAGCATGCCGCGAAGGCGGTGGAGCACGCCCTGCGAGTACGGGGGCGTGGCACCCGGGAGGAGATACGTCACAAAGTCAAAAGCGAAGGTTCGCCGTGGCGAACGGCCGGACGTCAAAGTGAAGAGACGCAGGACGAGGCCGCTCCTCCAGCAGGCTTGCGGGGTGCCCGTGGTGCCTCGGAGTTGAGCGGCGAGATGGTATTGTCGTCGCGTTATGCGTGCGTGGAGTGCGGGATCGGGCTGGAACCGCCGTCGCCGCAGTTGTTCAGCTTCAACTCGCCGACGGGTATGTGTCTGGTATGCGACGGGATGGGAGTGACGTACCGGTTCGATCCGGAACTGCTCGTGCCGGACGACCGGCTCACGTTTTTTGCTCCCTGCGTGGCGCCGATGCGCATTCAACCGGGGCGGTGGCGGAGGCACATCTACGAGGGCGTGGCCAAGCACCTCGGGTTCGACATCCACCAGCCGTGGGGCAAACTGCCGCAAAAGGCGCGGGAGGCGTTGCTGTACGGGACCGGCCAGGAGCACATCCGGTTCGAGTGGCGCTACCGGGGTGGAATATGGAAACACGGGGGGACGTTCGAGGGCGTCATCGCCGAACTGGATCGCAAATACCGTCAGGCCAAGGCCTCCTTCGTGCGCGAATACTACGAAAAGTTCATGCGGCTCAGGCCCTGCGCGACGTGCAAGGGTGCGCGGCTCAACGAGCAGGCCCGGGCGGTGCGGGTGGACGAGGTGAGTCTGCCCGATCTGTGCGGCATGTCGGTCAGCGCCGCCAGAGCGTTTGTGGACGGACTGCGCCTGGGCAAGACGGAGTCGATCATCGCGGCTGAGGTGCTGAAAGAGGTTCGGGTCCGCCTGGAGTTTCTCTCCAACGTCGGGCTGGACTACCTGACTTTGGATCGGTCGGCGCCGACGCTGTCCGGAGGCGAATCGCAGCGGATTCGGCTGGCGGGGCAGATCGGCAGCGGACTGGTCGGGGTGCTGTACGTGCTCGATGAGCCGTCGATCGGACTGCATCCGCGGGATAACCGCAAGTTGTTGGCCAGCCTGCAACGCTTGCGGGAGATGGGCAATACGGTCGTCGTCGTCGAGCACGACGAGGAGACGATGCGGGCGGCCGACCTCATCGTCGACTTCGGGCCCGGCCCGGGCGTACGCGGCGGGCATGTGGTGGCGGCCGGGACGATGGACGAGATCGCCGCGAACGGAAAATCGATCACCGGCGCGTACCTGTCGGGCGCGAAGGAGATCGAGATCCCCAATACGCGCCGGCCTGTGGATCGTGCGACGAGACCGGAAGGGAAAAGTCAAAACGTCAAGCAGGCAAAATGTCAAAAGCGAAGATTCGCCGTGGCGAACGTTAGAACGTCAAAACGTCAAAAGAAGAGTTGAGAGCAGGAAGTTTTTGCCGGGGATGGGACGGTGGGTTATGGGTGAGGTGTCAGATCCGAGCCAACAGCGCGAGGCGGAACAGCGGCTTGCGACGCTGTGCCGGATGACTCGGGAGATGCTTGAGCGCATGACCTCCGCCGAGCGGGATCGCATGATGCAGGAGCATCTGGCGACCGCCCGCGGACCGGAACGCAACCTGCAGCTCCTCTGCGAGATGACCCGGTTTCTGTTCGAATGCCGCCGGCCGGATCGGAGCGAAGAACCGAAAGGGAACCCCGATGGCGACTGAACCGTTGATGGACCTGATCCAGTTGGTGGCGGGCGCATTGGAAAGCGAAGGCGTCCCTTACGCCGTGACGGGCTCGATCGCCAGCAGTATCCACGGCGAGTTTCATTGACGGATCGAGCGGTTTCAAGGTGGACGTCAGTATGCTTTCCGATACGGCGTATCACCGCCAGTTGATGACCCGTCGCATCAAGATCGGGACACCCGACCGCCGGGACGGGTTCTGGGTGGTGTAGCCGGAGGACATCGTTCCGATGAAGTTCGTGTGGCGAAAGGAATCCCGGTCGGAGCAACAGTGGCGCAATGCGTTGAGCGTGGTTAAGACCCGGGGCCACCGACTGGACTGGTCGTATCTCCGCGAATGGGCCGGATGACTGGGGGTCCTGGAAGATCTGGATGTGTTTGCCAGGGAGGCGAAAACGTAGTGTCGCCGCGCAGGAGGACGGGATTGGAAGGTTCGCAGGGCAACGGTGAGTTGCGCTGGCTCACCGTGCGCGGGGCCCGGCACAATAACCTCAAGAATGTCGACGTCCACCTCCCGTTGGGGCGGTTCATCTGCGTCACCGGCGTGTCGGGCAGCGGCAAGAGTTCGCTTGTGGTGGACATACTGCGCGAGGCGCTGGCCGAGCGATTGAACGGAGCGGAAAACGTCAGGCCGGGGGAGCACGACGGGATCGACGGGCTCGATCATCTCGACAAGGTCATCGACATCGACCAGAAACCTATCGGGCGAACGCCGCGGAGCAATCCGGCCACGTACGTAAAGGTGTTCGACCTCATCCGCGATCTGTACACCCGGCTGCCCGATGCGAAAGTGCGCGGGTACAAGCCGGGGCGGTTCAGCTTCAACGTGCAGGCCGGCCGAAAGGGCGGCGGGCGCTGCGAAGCCTGCGAGGGCAACGGCGCGAACCGCATGGACATGGAGTTCCTGGCCGACATCTGGGTGACCTGCCCTGTGTGCGGCGGTCGCCGGTTCAACCGGGAGACGCTGCAAGTGCTCTTCCGCGGCAAGAGCATCGCCGACGTGCTGGACATGGACGTGCAGCAGGCGATGGAGCATTTCGCCAACATCCCGCGGATCGCCGAGATGCTCGAAACGCTGCACCGCGTCGGGCTGG
>JAPKGY010000517.1 GCA_026647385.1 Phycisphaerae bacterium
ATTCGCCGGCGAAGTACGGCATCCTCCCCGAGCTTCTTCCCGCCGAACGCCTCGTCAAGGCCAACGGCACCGTCGAGATGCTCACCCTCGTCGCCATACTCGGCTTCAGCCGAGTGCGCACGAGAAGGTCATGGAGTGCTGTCAGCGCCGACACCGCACCCGGAAAACCGCTCAATGACCGTGCGCGATCGTGCGACATTAAAGAGCCGCGAGCTTCAGCCCGCGCGGTTTTTTGTTGTGATGGGCACCCCAGGATCGCGCGCGGTCATATAGTGCCGTTTCCGATTGGACCGTTTCGCCCCGAACCCGTCATCCGGCTATGAGGTCGCGATATGTCGAACACGACCCATTTCGCTCGATTCAGGTATGGCCATGGAACATGTCCCGCAAATCACTCAATCCTCACCATCCACCGGCCACCCTCCATCCCCTCCACCGCCACCCGAACCTCCAGGAACTGCCGCACCAGATCGATGTGGGTGGTCGAATGCCTCGACAACGGTAGCGTAAGGTAACTCCCTCGCCCGGCGATTGCCAGCGGCAACAGGATCTGGTCGGCCAGGTACACGCCGACCGGCACATCGGCATCCAGCCACTGTCGGCAGGCCTGCAGGGCGTGCGTGGCCACTGCCTCCGCCGGCCGGCCCACCTCGCCGAATCCGGTGAAGACCTCGGTCACATGCTCGGCCTCGATTTCGATCATGACCACGTTGCCCGGGCCACGCGAGCCCTGGACCCGCTCCACCGAAAAAAACGTATCATCCCATCCGGTCTTGTTCTTCAGCAGGTCCAGTTCGCGTTCGGCCACGTGGCCCGGCAGATCGGCTAGCAGAATCCGCCCCTGTCGGCGCAGAATCTCACCCCGCTTCATCAGCTCGAAACCCGCCAACTTCCCCGACGGTTCGATCGTCAGCGAGAACTTCCCACCGCCGGCTGGATAGAATCCCGGCCGTTCGAGCGTGGCCGACACCCTCGGCCCCATCCGATTCACCAGCGGAATGAACGCCTTGGCCAGGAAATCGAACGGCGGCGCGAACGGATTGTGCGTCCCGCCTTCGAAGCTCAATCGCGACGGCCCACTCGCCGTCAGCAGCGCCGGCAGGATCGTCTGCAACACCAGCGTGGTACTGCCCGCCGTCCCCACCGCGAACGAATACTCGCCCGGCCGGACCGCCCCCGGCCGGAACTCGACCGTCGTCGAACCGATCTCCGCGCCGACGACCTCCGCCAGTGCGATCCGCGTTGCCGCCTGCACGGCCGTCAGGTGCTGACGCATCAGCCCGGGCTTCTTGCGTCCGGCCCGAATCTTCTCGATCCGAAACGCCCGCCCCGTCACCATCGCCAGCGCCAGCGACGACCGCAGAATCTGCCCGCCGCCTTCGCCGAAGGAACCGTCAATCGTCAACATGGCTGTAGTCTACCCGCAAGCGGCATTCGGTGCTCGGACGATGTGCAGGTCGATCGGTGAAGAAGTGTCAGTGCCCACTCGCCTCGGCTCGCGAGGCATTTGCTTCATCCGTCCGCCCGGATCAATTGACCGACGGTCAGCGTCCCGAGGGCCGACCGCGACTGCTGGCGGAATCGGGCGATCATGGCGCCGATCTGGGAGTTGTATCGGCCATCGTCGAGGCTGTCACTCGGTTGCAGAATCTGGAGAACTTCGAGGACGGGAATCTTGTCCGCCGGGCGGGCCAGCAGGTATCCCGGCGGGCCGTCCGCCGCGACCGGACAGACCACCCCAATGGAACCCAGTTGCGCCAGCAGCCATTTGACCGATTCGTCGGGAAGTCTGAGTGTGTTCTTGATCTCGTCGAGCCTGACCGGCCCCCGGCCCGCCTCGTATAGTCCGGCGACGGCCAGCGTGGCCGCGAGCAGATCGCCGGGGCCGACCGACGGCCACTCCGCCTTCTCCAGGGACTGAAGGCTCGCCAGGTTGCCGGCCGCGTAAACCAGCTCCGCCCCGTAGAGGAAAATCAGCCAGCACAGGTCCAGCCACAGCAGAAAAACCGGCACCAGGCCCAAAGCCCCGTAGAGGTTTCCAGTTGTGAAAACTTCCCTAACGTAGAGCGCGAAACCCCATTTCACGAGCAGCCACGCCGGCACGGCAAACAACGCACCGGCCAGCGCATCGCGCCAACGCACGTCCGTGTTCGGCAGGAACTTATACAAGCCCCAGAACAGGAGCAGGTATCCGATCAAAGGAACGAACCATCCGCCGGTGGCCGCCAGAAGCCACGATACACCGCTGACGTGCTCCAGCACCCCCGCCGCCCGCTGGCCGACATAACTCCCAGCCACCACGACCACCGGCCCGAGAGTCATGGCCGACCAGTACAGCGGAATGCTCCGGGCAAAGGACCGGTTCCGAACGACACCGAAGATCCGGTTGAGCGAGCGCTCCATCGAACTCAACAGCGTGGTAGCCGTGTAAATCAGCAGGATGATCCCGATCGGCCCCAGCCGCCCCACCGTAAGCTTCCGTTCGACTTGCTCCACCAGGCCTTCGATTTCGTCGGCGAGATTGATCAACCTCTCGTCCTCGCGACTCGCCGCTTCGGAACCCTCCGCCGGAGCCGTCTCGGTCGCCTGCAACAGCGCGATCTGACTGAAGCCCGACGCCTGCAAAACGCGGCGAAGCGCTTGCTTGCTGTCCTCAATCGCCCCCATGGACTTCAGAACAAGAAAAGCCAGGACCAGCACGGGGATCATCGCGAAAATCGTCCGGAAGGACAGGGCCGAACTCATCGCGGTCACGTTGTGCTGCCAAAGCAAGCGCGCACAAGTCCGCCAGATCCGACCATGCCGTCGCACAAAAGCGACCGCCCGCTCCACGGGGGCGCGCAGATCCATCCAAACGAGTCGCACACGAACCGTGAACCGGGTGAATGCTTCGCCCATGACCGTTTCCTCAAGCAAGCCCAGCGGGTGTGCCGGACGTGCCGGGATTGCCCCCCTCCCCCGCCTTTATGTTTTGACGGCCAGGTCGCCGCGGCGACTCACCTGCGGAGGGATGGGCGAGCCACAAACGCTCAACCCGGCTGGCTGCCGGGCCTTGGTCGCAACGGAGTAATCCGCCTCGGAACCGCGGGACGCGTGGACTCGACAGCGGGCCGCGCCGGACGAGTGGCGACGGAATCACCAACCGCCGGCCGACTGGCGGGTGCAGGCGCCGAACGCTTCAATCGTTCCCGGATCGCGGGCGTCTCCGACTCCCGCGTGGCGGGGGCACGGCGAGTCGCGACCGCCTTTTTCAGTTCTTGACGGTCAGCCGGCTGCGTCGGCGGGAGCCGGGCGGGCTCCCGAACGGCGGGCTCAGCCGGTTTCGGAGCCCGCTCGACAGAGCGACGGGTCTCGGGCTTGACCGGCCGAGGAACTGACACTTCTTTGGGCTTCTCCGGAACCTTGCGCGAGGCGGACCTTGTCGAGTGTGTGCGGCGGGTAGTCGCGCGTGTCGGTGAGCAGCGCGGTGTCGAGGGCGGTGTGCGTGAACGAGGGTCCGAGCTGCCCGACTCGGGCGGCGACATGTCGGACCGCCCGGGCGCCCGCCTCGGCGTTGGCGCGAAGGTGCCCAACCAC
>JAPKGY010000518.1 GCA_026647385.1 Phycisphaerae bacterium
CGCCCGGAACGACGTACTACTACTGGATCAAGGTCGTCAACCTGTGCGGCGGGACGAGTGGTTTCAGCACATCGGACGGCGGATGGCGGGTTCTGGCGGCCCCCGAGACGGTGACGGCCACCGACGGGACGCTGCTCGGCGCGATCCGGATCGTCTGGAGTCAGCCGCCCGGCGCGACGCACTATCAACTCTACCGGAACGCGACCAACAATTCGGCGACCGCATCGCCGCTCGGATCGTGGACGACGGTCATGGCGTACAACGACCTCGCGGTAACGCCCGGAGCGACCTATTTCTACTGGGTCAAGGCTGCCACGGGCAGCGGCGGTCAGAACGCCAGCGATTTCAGCGACAGCGAGTCCGGGTGGGCGGGCCTGGCGGCACCGAGCGTCACCGCCTCGGACGGAACGTCCACCAGCCGGGTCGACGTGCAATGGACCGATCCTGAAGGAGCGAGTTACTTCTGCGTCTATCGCGCGTTGAACGACGACGTGGCCAACGCAACCGCCTTGACCGCCTGGATCACGTCGACCAGCTTCATCGATACGACCGCGACGCCCGGCAGAACCTATTACTACTGGGTCCGCGCGGCGGCGATCGCCGGCGGCGTACACCAGAGCGATTACAGCAACAGCGACGCCGGATGGCGGGCCTTCGTTCCTCCGGCGAACGTCGCCGCGACCGACGGTACGGAGAGCGACTGGATCCACGTGACCTGGGACGCGGTCGCTCCGGCCACCCACTACCGCGTCTATCGCCACACGACGAACGACCCGGCGACGGCCACCGCCCTGGGCTCGTGGCAGACCGCCACCGATTTCCACGACTCCCCCTCGTACGGCGTCGATTACTACTACTGGGTCAAGGCCGCGAGCGGGCCGGCCGGTGAAAACGCAAGTGATTTCAGCGCCGGCGACGTCGGCTGGCGGGAACTGCCCGCACCGACCAATCTTGTCGCCAGCGACGGCGACTTTGCCGGCTATGTCCGCATCACCTGGGACCCGAGCCCCGGCGGCACGTGGTACCGCGTCTATCGCGGCACCACGGTGAATCCGAAGATGTCGACGGCAATCGGCGGTTGGGCCCAGAACGCCGCATCGTATGACGACGCGGATGCAACGCCGGGAGAGATCTATTACTACTGGGTCAAGGTGGCCCTCGACGACCTCGGGACTCGTGCGTCGCTGGTCAGCAATATGAACGCGGGCTGGCGGGCTCTCCCACCGCCGGCGACGACGGCGACCAACGGCACGTATGTCGATCGGGTCGCGGTCGGATGGTCGCAAGTCACGGGTGCGACGCACTATTGCGTGTATCGCAACCCGTCCAGCAACGCTGCCACGGCCGTCGCCGTCTCCGGGTGGCTGACGGTCCAACCGTTCAGTGACACGACGGCTGTTCCGGGAATCGGTTACTTCTACTGGGTGAGGGCGGCGGTCGACGCCGAGGGCACCCGTCCCAGCGGATTCGGGACACCGGCGAAGGGATCGCGGGCCCGCGACTGCAATAATAACGGCGTTCCCGACCCGGACGACCCGGACGCCGACGGCGATCGCGTGCCGGACGGATGCGATCTCTGCCCGAATACGATCCCCGGCGTGGCGGTCGACGCGAACGGCTGCCCGGCCGCGATCGCGGCGGACTACGACCGCGACGGCGATGTGGATCTGGATGATTTCGCCGCGTGGGGCGCGTGCGTATCCGGCCCGGCCGTCGCGCGGCCCGCGGGCTGCGAGTCGAAGGACTTCGATACCGACGACGACGTCGACACGGACGACTTTGGCATCTTCCAGCGGTGCTACAGCGGACAGAACGAACCCGCAAACGCGAACTGCGCCGGGTAAACGTGATGGCGGTCGCGAAGGTGCGGCAGGATCAGGACGTCGAGGGCCGGGAAACGGGACGGAAACGAAGGAGGCGGACGGTGAGTGACAAAGTGAGAAGGTATGAAAGTGCGAGAACGGGAGGATGAGAGAGAGAATGGAGGGATGGGAGGGGGAGGATGGAATGGTGGCAGGCAATGAGAGGGAATCGCTCCCCTTCGGGTCGCGGCTAAACAGAGTGAGTCGAGTTCCTGCTTGTACGGGACAAGTCCGTACGCAATGAATCCGTACGTGACGAGTCCGCACGTCATGAATCCTACGTGACGAGTCCGCATGTCATGAATCCTGCGTGACGAGTCCGCATGTCATGAATCCTGCGTGACGAGTCCGCACGTCATGAATCCTACGTGACGAGCACGCACGTCATGAATCCGTACGTGATGAATCCGTATGGAACGAAACCTATGAGACGAATCCGTAATTGACGAATCCGTTCGTGACGACTCAGTAATTGACGAATCCGCGCGTGACGACTCTGTAGTTGACGGATCCGCGCGTGACGACTCTGTAGTTGACGAATCCGCGCGTAACGAATCTGGCGGTAGCCAATCCGTGCTTGATGAATCCGTAAGTGGCCACCCGGGGATCATTCGTCGAACAGTTCACCCTGGATCGCTTGCGGCGGGGACGCAGGGCAGGGGATTCCGAGGTGTTCGTAGGCGGCGCGGGTGGCGAGGCGGCCTTGCTTGGTGCGGATGACGAAACCGATCTGCAGGAGATAGGGTTCGACCACATCTTCGAGCGTGTCGCGTTCCTGACCTAACGTGGCGGCCAAGGCCTCGATGCCGGCCGGACCGCCCTGATACGTGTGGATCAGCGTCGTGAGGACGGAGCGATCGAGGTCATCCAGGCCGAGGCGATCGATACGCTGCAGGTCGAGGGCCTTGTCGGCGACGGCCACGGTCACTCGGCCGTCGGCGCGGACCTGGGCGTAGTCGCGGATACGTTTCAGCAGGCGGTTGGCGATGCGCGGCGTGCCGCGGGAGCGATCGGCGATCAACGCGAGCGACGCGGGCTCCGCCTGGATCTTCAGCTTGGCGGCCGACCGGCGGAGAATCTCCGCGAGGTCGGCCGGCTGATAGAACTCGAAGTGCAGCGGGATGCCGAACCGGTCGCGCAAGGCCGGCGTGAGCAGGCCCGAGCGGGTGGTCGCGCCGATCAGGGTAAAGGGACGCAGGGCGATGTTGACCGTGCGCCCGCCGATGCCGCTGTCGATGGTGAAGTCGACGCGGAAGTCCTCCATCGCGGAGTACAGGAATTCCTCGACGGGCTTGCTGAGGCGATGGATCTCGTCGATGAAGAGGACGTCGCCCCGCTTCATCTCGGTGAGCCAGTGCATGAGGTCGCCGGGCTTGCCGACCGCCGGCCCGCTGGTAACGCGGATGGTGGTTTCGAGTTCGTGGGCGATCACGTGGGCGAGCGTGGTCTTGCCCAGCCCCGGCGGGCCGTCGAACAGAACATGGTCCATGGGCTCGCTGCGGCGCCGGGCGGCCTCCATCGCGATGCGAAGCTGCTCGACGATCGGACGCTGGCCGACGATCTCGTCGAGCCGCTGCGGGCGCAGCGAGGCGCTGTAAGCGTCCTCCTCGGGACCGACCGACTGCTGGGTGATGATTCGTTCGCGGGCCATCAGGAAAACGCCGAAACGTCCAAACGCCGAAACGCCGAAATCTGGGATTCGCGGTGGCG
>JAPKGY010000519.1 GCA_026647385.1 Phycisphaerae bacterium
CCAATCGTCCAGGATCGTGGTGTTCCGCTCTTGTTGATCGTATGCCCACGACAGCATTTTCACGCCGGGATTGTAACGCGAGCCGGCATGCAAATAAGACCATCGCCGCGTTCCACCTTCTCGAACATCGGAAAGGACAGCCGCGATGAGTTGGCGCGATCGACCCTATTCCGATCCCGAATCCGACTACGGCCGGCCGGAGATCCGAATCCAGTTTCGACGCCCCGGCACCGGCGTCGGGTGGATCATCGTCCTCAACGTGGTCGTGTTCTTCCTCGATCTCGTCCTGCAAAGCGCCTTCCGCCTCAACATCGACCGGGTTTTCGGCCTGAGCCTCGACGGCATCCTGCACTTCATGATCTGGCAACCGGTGACCTACATGTTCCTTCACGGCGGGGTGATGCACCTGCTGATCAACATGCTGTTGATCTACGTCTGCGGCACGGAGTTCGAACGCGCGTTCGGCACGCGCCGTTTGCTGCGGTTCTATTTCATCTGCGGAATCGTCGGAGGTTTCGCGTTTCTGGGCCTGGCCCTGGCCAGACCGGACTTTTCACGGGATTATTTGATCGGCGCGAGCGGCGCGGGTTACGGATTGCTCATGGCGGCGGTCATCTTTTTTCCGCACATCCAGGTCGTTCTGTTCATCATTCCGATGCCGATCCGCGTCTTCGGTCTCATCGTCGCAGCCATGTTGCTCTTCCAGGCGTTGAGCCCGGAGGGCATTGAAAACCTCGGCGGCGAAGTGTGCCACGTCGCGGGTGCCGTGACTGCGTTGCTCGTCTTTCGCTTCTGGGGTATGACACCGCGCGTCTCGATCGGCGGCTTCGAGGGCATCCCCGTCGGACGAGCCGCCGGCTGGTTCCGCCGCGGATTCCGCGCGGGGGCCTGGGAACGTCGCCGGAAGCGTCACGCGGAGGAGGAGGCCCGGGTCGATCAGATCCTCGCCAAGGTCCGCGAGCATGGTCTTCAGAGCCTGAGCCGGTCCGAGAAAAAGACCCTGGCGGAAGCCACGCGGCGCCAACAGGAGCGCGACCGCCAGGTCGATCGCGCCAACCGGCTTTGATTTCCGTCGTCGTTCCTTATAATCTCACCCGGCGCGAAATCCGTTGAAAGGCGGGATCATGAGCGACAAAGCCCATCAGGTCTGTATCAACCCCGACTGCCGGGCGACCTACAGCCTCGACGAGATCATCTTCAGTTGCAGCAAATGCAAGTCGCTGCTGGACATCGTTTACGACTGGGACCGCCTGGCTGTCCCCCGTTCCCTCGAATTCTTCGAACACCGCTGGGGCACGAAAGGCCGCACCGCCGCCGGCCGACTCGACTTCTCCGGCATCTGGCGATTCCGCGAGCTGCTCCCGTTCGTTCCGGAGGACTCGATCGTCACGATCGGCGAAGGCCGCACCCAACTCGAACAGAACGACCCGCTCGCCCGGCACATCGGCATGAAGCCGGGCAAGCTGTTCCTTCAGTACGAAGGCCTCAACCCCTCGGGCAGCTTCAAGGACAACGGGATGACCGCGGCCTTCAGTCTCGCCAAACGCCTCGGGCGGACCCGCGTCGCCTGCGCCAGCACGGGCAACACCTCCGCTTCACTGGCCATGTTCGCCCACAAGAGCGACCCGCCGATGCAGGGCATCGTTTTCATCGGCTCGGGCAAGATCGCCTATGGCAAGCTCTCGCAGGCGCTCGACTACGGCGCCCTCACCCTCCAGATCGAGGGCGATTTCGACGCCTGCCTGCGCCGGGTGCTCCAGGCGTCCGACCGGCTCGGGCTCTACCTGATGAACTCCGTCAATCCCTACCGCCTCGAAGGCCAGAAGGCGATCATGTACCGCGTGCTCGAGGCCCGCGACTGGGAGGTGCCCGACTGGATCATCGTACCCGGCGGCAACCTCGGCAACTGTAGCGCGTTCGGCAAGGCTTTCCGTGAATTGCACGACCTCGGCCTGATCAAGCGCATCCCGCGCCTGGCGATCATCAACGCCACCGGGGCCAATACGCTTTACCAGCTCGTCACCAAGGACGGCTTGCGCTGGAACGGAGGGCGCTACGACCGCGCGACAATCAGCGGACTGTACGCCGCGATGGACGAGAGCCATTACCTGCCCCACACCATCGCGTCGGCCATCGAGATCTCCAGGCCGGTGAACCTCCCGAAGGCCCTGCGCGCGATCGATATCATGAACGGGCTGGTCCGCGAAGTCAGCGACGACGTGATCCTCGAGCACAAGGCCCTGGTTGGCAAGTATGGCTTTGGCTGCGAGCCCGCCAGCGCCGCGTCGGTGGCCGGTGCTCATATGCTGTTCGATGAAAAGGTCATCTCGCCCGGCGAAACGGTCGTCTGCATCCTCACCGGGCACGTCCTGAAAGACCCCGATGCGACCGTTATGTACCACATGGGCGTGGACATGAAGCACGCGACGCCCCCCCCGCAGGTCACCCCGACCGGCGCCTGCTCGAACTCACCCAAGAGAGTCCCCGACGACCTCGAAGCCATCTGCGCCGCACTCGGGGAGAAGTGAGCGGGAACCAGGACCAGGGCGAGCGACGTTCGAGCACCCAAAGGTCGCACCATCGACCTACGTGTTCAGCATGTCACGCCTGTCATGCGCCTCACTTATCCGCCGTCTTTTGACTCTTTGACGTCTTGACGTTTGACGTTTCGGCGTTTGCCTGTTTCGGCGTTTCGACCTCCACCCGCGTCGGCTGGGCCAGTTCGACCATCTCCGGCACGTCGACGGCTTCGAGCAGGCCGAAGCAGAACACGGAGGCAGCGTGCTCATAAGTAACGCCGGCGTCGGCCAGCTCTTTCAGCGAACCCGGCAGGCCGCGCACGGCTACTTTTTCGCAGCATCCGGGGTGCAGGGCTACCGTCGCCAGCGCCGCCATGCCCGCCATCGGGCCGACCGCGACGATCTCGATCGGCTCGCCGGGCCGGGTCCGGTTCAACCACTCGATGACCGCCGCCAATTGCGAGACCTGGATCCCCAGGACCCGGCGACCGGAAGATGAAACCAATTGCGGCCATTGCCAGGGCCGCGTACCGGCCGGCACGCATTCGCCCAACATCAACAGATCCACCGTCACCGCCCGCCGCGACGCCTTGCGGGCTTCGGGCACGACCTTTCGAGCCTCGGGCAAGCCCTTGTCCGCCAGGATCAGCGTCAGCCCCGGCATCGGCTTGGAGAGGATCCCATACTCGACGGCCGGTATCGTCCACTGACCGCCCACGCGCAACCGCCAGCCGAAGCCGCGCATCCCGCCGGCCACGTCTACGCCGCACGCCAGGCGCATGCTCGAGTCGGCGACCTTCATCTCGGGCTCAGGCCGCACCGCCGCCGCAAGCCGTTTACGAACCTCGCTCCGCCAGCTTTCCAGTTCCGCGGCGTCGGCCGGTTTCGGCACGAGGGGCAGCGTCGCGGCGGCGGCCGCCGCCAGCGTATGGAAGTCCGCGTTGTTCGCGGGGTACTCGATGGCCAATTCCTCCTTCGTGCGGACCTCGTCCGCGGAGGGGATCTCTTCATCCCGACGTTCCTGCTCCGGGAGGAACTGCCGGTTGATGA
>JAPKGY010000052.1 GCA_026647385.1 Phycisphaerae bacterium
TGCCCGTTGCGGTGGAGCCGGTCATGAAAATATAGTCGGGATGACTGGCGACCAGCGCCGCGCCGACCCGGCCGTCGCCGTGAACGACGCGCACGAAAGGCGAAAGTTCCGGCACGCTTTTGAACAAAGTCCTCCCAGTCGAAACCGGGATACGGCTGGCCCGAGTCGTCGAGAATTCGGAGGCGCAGTTCGCCGTCGGTCGGGCTCACCTGGGCATTGACGGTCACCCGCGCGGCGTTCATGCGGGCGGTTCGCGTCAGCAGGCGCCCGTCTTGCTCGCCGGCGGAGAAGCCGACGTACCGGTCTCGCGGCATTTGCGCGAATCCGATCTGCCGCTCGGTAAACCGTTCCGCCTTGTGGCCCCAGCGATACCCTCCGTAATAGATATACGTGAAATCCCCGATGATGAGCTGGTCGTCGGCCCAGGTCATGGCGCGGTCCCACGTACCCGGCCTATCGTTGCGGTCCATGAACGGCTCGGTGTCGCGTTTCCAGCGCTCGCCATCGTGACTCCAGGCGAGCACGGTATAGCCGATGCCGGCGAATGGCCGTTCCTTGTCGTGCAGTTGGGCGGCCGTCTTGCCCGGCTCGCAGTTCAGGTCGTCGCGCAGCACCTTCACCAGCGTGACGAGGAGATCACCGCGAACGAGCATCGCGCTCATTCCGTAGAACTGGGTCTCCCCCTTCTCGATGGCTGCGTTGGGATCCGGCGTCACGATGGGCCAGAGCTTTCTCCAGCGGACGAGATCGTCGCTGACGCTTTGGTGCGGGATCCGCAGACCTTTGTAAGGGCCTTCGCGCGGCACCTCGGAAAGGAATCCGATATACCGCTTGCGAATCGGGTCCCAGTCGATTCCGGTCACGTCGTGACTCGTGGTGACGACGGGGCCGGGTGCCAGCGACGACCAGGCGATCCCGTCGGGGGAGGCTGCGACCTGGAGCCCGCCATCTTTCCACCACGCGTATTTGAAGCGTTTGGCGGCATCGGCGAAGTCTGGGCCTTCGTCCAGCACGCTCGCGCCGAACTGAACGGGCGGCGTTTCCAGCAGGCGGTGCGGCCGAAGCCAGTGGATGCCGTCCTCGGACTCGATGTACGCGAGGCGCGAAGCGCTCATCGCACCCGGGGCGGCCGGCACGCCGTACCACATGCGGAAGCGCTTCGTGTCCGGGTCGCGAAGGACCGTGATGTACGGCTGAAAGCACCCGTCCTCGTAGCCGGTCACCACCGGGTCCGCCAGCCGCGAGGGGTGATTGACTCGCCGGGCCAGGCCCGTCTGTTCCGCGACCAGCGTATCATCGAGCATCAGGTACGGGCCCGGCTTCCAGACGGTCTGACCTTGCGGCAATTCGCCGCGAGCAAGCGTCGGTGCCAACAACACGATCAGAGGAAGAAGCCGCAGATGCATCGTGGGGAACTCCTATCAGTGTTAACCTCTGTGGATCAGGCCTGCGGGTTCAGAACAAGTCCCAGGCTCTTCGTCAGACGATCCAGAACATCCGATCGCAACGTCCTTTCGCCGGTAAGGAATTCGTCCAGAGCCAGCGGAGGGAGTCCAGCCTGGTCCGCAATGTCGGCCAGTGAGAAGGGACTGGCGTGGATTGCCCGTCGCAATTCACCGCTGAGCGTCAATTCAGCGCCGGCTTCCTTGCGCATCTGATTCCGCGCCTTCAAGTCCGGAAGTTCGGCGGCGATGCGACGACGGTTACGCCGCAAACGGGCTTGTTGCTGCGGAGTCAATCCCCGTGTGACTCGGCGTGCTCTTCGGTTCATCATGACGTCCGCACCTCGGCTCGGGCACTGCATAAGCCGTAACCGGCAATACAGTCATCCGATCGATTCGTTCGTACACCACTATTATATAACGACCATCACCCGTGTACCCCCAGCTACCGGCAAACCCATCGACCGACTGAGGCCCTTGCTGACCGGGTGCCGGAGCACAGGTTCAAAATCCTCCTGGGAGATGCCGTGCTCGCCCATATGGGAAGCGATCTCTTCCGTCCAAATGACATGAGCCTGGGCCATCCAAAGTCTCCCAAGACTAGGCTCGATATCCTACTCACCTGCGGAGCCCTGATGAAATCCGTCAACCGCGGCCCCCCTGCTCACACCCCGATCCGCCCCCGCACGGCTGCCAGCAGATCGCCGCACCCCTGGCGGATCGGATCGGCGGCCGGGAGCCCGGTGCGGTCGGCCGCCTCGCGGACGGCCCGGTCCGCTTCTTCCGGTGACATGCCCACCGTGTTAACCGCGACGGCCACCACCTTGCACGGATGCACCGGCTCGGCGATCTCCTCGTACAGCGCGATCTGCCGTTCGATGGCCGCGATCGGACAATCGTGCCAGTCGCTGTGGAAAGCACGCCCCGGCCTATGGCACATCACCATCGCGTCCGCACACACCCCATGCACCAGGGCCAGCGTCACACACGAGTAAGCAGGGTGCCCGATCGAGCCCTGCCCCTCGACGAAACAAACCTGCCGATCCGCCACGTGCTGTACCAGGAGCTCGGCCGCCCCCGGCGCGAAATCCGAAATCACGTGATCGACCGCGATGCCCCATCCCTCGATCAGGATGCCCGTCTGACCGGTCGCCACAAACGCCGCGTCGAGGCCTTGCCGACAAGCCTCCTTGCGCAGCTCCAGCGCCGCCACCATCTTGCCGACGGCGCAATCCGTGCCCACCGTCAGCACGCGCCTCACCCGCATCTGCCGCGCTCGGCCGCGGGCAATGTGCTGGATCGGTCCCGGGTCGCGAACGTCGTGGATTCGCGCGCCGTGTCGCTCCGCCAGTTCGGCCAACTGCGGATCGCGCGACAGGGACACGTGCAGACCGCTGATCACGCTCAGGCCACTCCCCAATCCATCCACAAGGTGCCTTCGCATCGCGTCCGGCAAGGCCCCTCCCACCGGCGCGATGCCGATGACGATCGCGTCGGGCTTCAGCCCCATCGCGTCAGCCACGTTCGCGACGATCGGCACGTCGGGCGCGCCGTCGAGAATCGATCTCAACGGCTCACCCGCATGCTGCGAATCCAGTACCGCCACACAGTCCGTCGGCCGGTAACGCAGCACCGCCGCACCCGTCTTCGACGAAAAAACGCCCAGCCTCCCTTCGGTCAGGATCAACAGGCGTCGATAGGGCAACTCGAAAACCATTCACGGGCTCCCGGGGAAAAAATGCGCGCAAAAAAACGCCCGCGCTTAGGGGAGGTTAGAGTCGCGGAGAGCGCGGGCGAAAGGGAATGGACCGTATGATACCTTTTTATGTCAGTGTCATGCTCCACTATCGCGGAGTACCCAGCACCTCGCGACTTGATTGGGCCAGGCTTTCGGCGGAGCACTCGGCCCCACCTAATCCTCCGCTGACAAGTTTAATATAGCACGAAAATGTCCGCGCGTCTACGGGTAGTCCCAAAATTTCCCTCCAAATTGATCATCTTTCCAGCCTCCGGCGTCCGCGACTGGACCCGCGCCGGCAAATTGACGCCCATCCGTCTCTTCAGATGGCCCATCACAAGGATTCGAGCCACACCTGAAGAAAGATTGGGAGGTCGCGTGCTCGAATAGGGAAATCTCCCACCCGCCAGGTCCGCGTCCACTGGACCCCGAAGTTCCGACTTCGGAACAGGCGCCCCAAAAAGGGGCATCTCGCCTACTTGGATAATGAAACAGGAGGCGTAACCAGGGTTAAATCAAAACTTTAAGAACCCTTCCGCAGACACCTCTACACCTTGACAAAGCCCACCCATTCGAGGCAAAGATGACAGGACGGGGTCGGAATGGGCGGAATCTCCGGTGTCCTTTTGTCTGAGGTTCCATGACCATGACAGGCGGGATTTATGGGATCGGCTGACACACAACCGCACAAAACACGGGGACGCGCCGGCGCAAGCTCTGGAGGGCTGCTCGAGCTCGCCGACGCGGAATTGCTGGCCCAGTGCGAGGTGGACACGTACAGGGCGAGTGGCCCGGGCGGCCAGAAACGCAACAAGACCTCGTCCGCCGTCCGCCTCCGTCACGAACCGACGGGGCTGATCGTCATCGCCGAGGAGAGTCGGTCTCAGCACGAAAACCGCGACCGGGCCATTCGGCGGCTCCGGGAGGCGATCGCTTTGACCCAGCGTAATCCGGTACCGCCCGGAGGTGCCTTGCCCCCCTGCCTTGCGGATGCGCTCCGCCGAAACCCGGGGCTGCGCGTAAACCCGAGGCATGCCGACTACTTCCGAATTGTTCAGCATCTGCTGGACCTGTTGGCCGGGGTCGGAGGCAGCGTGGCCGATGCCGCCGCGAAAATCGGGATTTCGACGGCCCAGCTTGTCCGGTTCCTGAAATGCGATGGCAAACTCTGGACGCATGTGAACCGGCTACGGGCCGAGCACGGCCTGCCCCCGCTCAAGTAGCGCGGGCGATTATGGGACCGGGAGCGTGGGGAACGCGTGGGGGGCTGTGACACTTTGGGCGGGCCCATTTCAAAGCCCCGAGCCGCCTGGTCGCCTCGCCACGGCGAGCAGGCGCGGCCACGAAGCGAAGGGTCGCGGAACCCCGCGGACCCGTCCCGGCGCCGTCCGCTACGGCGGACGAGGCTGGAAGCGACGGATCAGGCCTCAACTGCGGGCCGCATCCGCGTGCCGCCCTCAGGATGATGCGGTCACTTCGCGAGCTGACCTCGTGCTACCGCCCGCCACTGCGGATCTCCGAATTACCCCGACTGGGGCCTCTGATGCCCCGCCCAAACGGTCGCGCAGTCCAAAGCGCGATCCGACACCTACCGCCGTTGCAGGCCCGGTCGGCCACCGGTTATAATCCCGCCTCCGGTTGAATCCTGGGTACCCAAGTGAGGTATGGACGATGATCGACCTGAGCAAGATGCATGAATCCCTGTTGGCAGGTGACGCCAAGACCGTAGTGGCGATCACCAAAGACGCGCTGGCCGCGGGCGTCAAGCCGGAGGATCTGTTGAACAAACACATGATCCCGGCCTTGGACGAGGCCGGCCGCAAGTTCGAGGCGAACGAGCTGTTCGTGCCCGAACTCCTGCTGATCGGCCGGGCGATGAAACAGGCCCTCGAGATCATCCGGCCTTTGCTCGCCGGAACAGGCGTCAAACCGGCAGGCCGCGTCGCCATCGGAACGGTCAAAGGCGATTTGCACGACATCGGCAAGAACCTCGTCGCCTCCATGCTCGAGGGCGGTGGGTTCGAAGTCGTCGACCTCGGCGTGGACGTCGGACCGGAAAAGTTCATCGCCGCCGTCAAGGAAAAGGATGTCAATCTCGTCGCTCTGTCGGCCCTGCTCACGACCACCATGCCATCCATCAAGACCGTCATCGACAAGCTGACTGAAGCCGGCGTGCGCGACAAGGTCAAGGTGATCATCGGCGGCGCGCCCGTCACCCAGGAATTCGCCGATCAAATCGGCGCCGACGGCTACAGCGACAACGCCAACGGCGCGGTGACGATCGCCCGGAAGCTTCTGGCGGCCTGACCCGCGGCCGAGCCGCCCTGAGTCGATCGAACACGCAAAGCCCCGCAGACAGAACTGTCCGGGGCTTTGCTTCGCGCGGACCGATGGCCGAACTCGTGACAGCACCGGCGGACGGTGACATGCGTTGCCGCGGCGACTCGCCGTGGCGAATCAACTTGTCGGCCCATGGCACCCATGAAATGCGGTTCGCCAGGGGGCCGCGGAGACCGTCGCGCCCCTGACCGCTCGTCGCGAAACGGGGAACCGGAGACTCGAATGCAACTCAAGCTTGTCAGTTGCGAGATCTTCTACCGCGAGATGTGTGCGGCCGTCGCCCGCTCGACCAACATCGTCGACATCGAGTTCCTGCCCAAGGGCCTGCACGACATCGGCCAGGCCGGCATGCTGCAGCGCGTGCAGGAGGCGATCGATCGGGTCGACGCGTCCCGGTATGAGACGATCCTGCTCGGCTACGGCCTGTGCAATAACGGCATCCGCGGGCTGGCCGCCCGAACGATTCCGGTGGTGATTCCCAGGGCCCACGACTGCATCGCCCTGTTCCTGGGCAGCCGGCACCGGTACGACGAATACTTCCACGCCAATCCCGGCGTCTACTTCCTCACCTCCGGCTGGATCGAGCGAGGCCAGGACGCCGGCGAACTCCGCCAGGTGTCCATCCCGCACCAGATGGGCATGGACCTGAGCTTCGAGGAGATGGTCGCCAAGTACGGCGAGGACAATGCCCGCTACCTGTACGAGCAGCTTGGCGATACACTCCGCAACTACACCCAATACACGTACATCGAGATGGGCATCGAGCCCGACGGCCGATTCGAGGGAAAAGCCCGCCGTCAGGCCGCCGACCGCGGCTGGAAGTTCGAGAAGATCCCCGGCGACCTGTCCCTGCTCCAACGATTGCTCGACGGCCCGTGGCCCGACCAGGACTTCCTCGTCCTGCAACCCGGCCAACAGGTGGTCGTCCGCTACGACGACAGCGTCATCGCCGCCGCGCCGGCAGATGATCCCCGAGCGGACCCAAGGTCGTGAAGGGGGAATAATACGATTCATGCTCTGACCTCGCGCGGCTCGATGTATGAGGCTCGACAGATGCTCTTGACGAGTTCCCGGTCGAGACACGTCTTCTTCCAGGCGTCACATGCTGCATCATCGAGGGCGTCCCAATCGGGGTATTCGCGATTCGACCAGTGATGGGATCGCAGGTAGTGCCACAGGTTTTCGGTTGGATTCAACTCGGGCGAATAGGGCGGCAAGGGTAAGAGCGTGATGTTGGACGGGACCTTCAGGTGAGTCGCCGTGTGAACGCCGGCCTGGTCCCAGATCAGCACGACGTGGACATCCGGAGGGATTTGCCGAGACATCTCCTCGAGGAAGACGTTCGTAATCGTCGTGTCGATGTGGAGCGAGATCATTCCCACGGTCTGGCCGGTTGCCGGGCAGGCCGCGCCGATGACATAAAGCCAGTCGTAGATGCCGGGCAGGCTGTACATGACTCCGAACTGCTGCTGGATCCACTGCCGCAAATCTTCACCGCGGCGGACCCCCTGATGCGGATCGGCCGCAGTACGGTCGAGGTATTCACAGAGTCGCCGCTCTTGATCCCTGGTCAGGTGGCGGCGATTGCCACCGCGACGATCTTTGAGTCCCTCCAGCCCCGAAGCATTGTAGCTGTAGACCCAATCCTGAACCGTCCGCCGACTCGATCCCACTGCTTGGGCGATCTGCGGCGCGGTCTGACCCTGCATCGCCAGGATGACCATCTGCAGCCGATCCCGCATTCCGCCGAGAGCTCGATGCCGCAGACGCTTCAACTCGTCCAATGAATGATGAGAAACGGTTTGCATGCGTGACCTCCTTGTCGGAGATCAGCATCCCACATTTATCCACAGGGCGCAACCCTAATAGGCGCCGAACAGCGCGCAAACTCAATGCCAATTCGGTATCAGTCCACAGGGTCTCTCTGAAAGGTTTCAGTGATTCAGCTCACTCACATCCTCCTTTCGCAGGCTGCTTGGCGCAAACCCCTTTTCCGCCCACATGCCCCCCACCCGGACAAGAACAAAACTGCCCTTTGGCTGTCACTAATCAAAAACGAACCTGTCCCGTTTTTCTCAGAGGGTGTAGGTGGTCGGCCAGTGCGAGCAGGGGTTGCCGCGGGTGACGTGCAGGAGGCCTCGGGTCGGTTCCGCGATTACGGCGGCGGAAGTGCGGAAGTCCGGCTCGGCGTCGGCCGGATGGCGGCAGAGACCCCACGGGTAGTGCGAGTGGTCGGCCAGGCACATCATCGCTCGCTGAGCGGTCAGCCGGCCGCGTTCAGCCTCGAGCAGTTCACGCAGCCGATGCATTCGGTAACGGGAATCCTCCCGCTTGATGGCCAGCGGATGGTGTTCGAGGGTGGCCGTCCCGGCCCCCAGCGGCGTGTTCGCGTGAACCGCGATGCCGTCACGGGCGGGGATCACGTCGACGCCGGCGGCATTAGATTCGACACTCACGGATTGGCCGGAGGCATCGCTGATCAGAAAGCTGCCCACGGTGGAGATGCCGTGTCGCCGGGCCAGTTCGACGGCCTCATCGACCGACCTGCCCGCCAGCGCGAGCAACCCCCACTGTTCCATCGGGAGCCCCTTCATGTCACCCTCGCGGCAGAACAGGCTGTTGCGGAAGATGGACATCCCCGTGGACCAGAACCCGTAACCGAGGACCTCGCCCGGGTAGGCCAGGACGAGGATGCCGGGGCCGCCCTGGATGTGCATGCGAAGCACGACGTACAGGGCGGTGCTCGCGGTGACCGTATCCTTGGTCTGCCCTGACATCGGCTGGCCGGTGAGCGTCACGGCGCCCGTCAGCCCGAAGGACGTACACGCGATCGGAGGGGTCGGCGGCGTGAAAGACCTCCGAGGCGACGGAAGGGCTCCCGCTGACGACGGAGTCGCATCGAGCAGGCCGCGGTAGACATCGAGCACGTACGGGGCATGCCGCTCGAACAGCCGACGTGCCTGCGGAGTGAGGGATCGCCAATCGGGAGCCTGGTCGAGGTATCGCCGATAGCCGGGGTACTTCTCCACAACCATCCGGCCATACCCGTAGCCGCATTCGTAGGCGGTGCCCTCGACCGCCAACAAGGGGACTGCCTCGTCGCGGACGGCAGGCGGCTGGGCCGGTGCGCTGCCGAGTCTGTCAGTGGACACCCTGCTCCTGTGCGACTGCTCGACACAAGCGACCGCTCCGGCAACCACGGAACCGCCGGCCAACCGAAGGAAATCCCGCCGCGTCCGCCGGATGGAATCGAATACCGCCATGACCCCCATTATCTCACGCCGACGACGGGAAGGGCAATGTCATGACTTCCCCTTTTGGCATACTTCCCGACCCGGCGCCGTCTCCTGACTCAGGCGACGCGAGGGCATCATGCGTAAAAAGAACAGGGCGTAGCTTGCCAGCCGCGGGCGATTCCGCGGGCAAGATGGGGACAGGCACCGCCTCAAAACGATACACCCGGGCGCGGGAATTGCCTGGAAAGAAAGACCTTCCCGTCACCGGAGATCCTGCACGGGCGGAGCCTGTCCCCGTTTTGCCCGCCCATGCGTGCTCCGCACGAGCGGCCGGCGAGTTACGCCCAAAAGAAAAGCAGGCATCCCGGAGATCGAGACACCTGCTGTTGATCCGCATGACCTGCGTGCAGTCGCCTTCATCTGCTCCGGCGCCGCAGCAGCGCGAGTCCGCCCAAAGCCAGAACGCTCAGAGTCGCAGGTTCGGGCACCTGGACGACAAAGAAGCTCGTGAATGAAACCGAATCCCCCGGCGAGAGCGTGAACCGATGCTGGATACCGATGTTGTTGAGGACGGCTGGACCGGGAATGGTCGGACCGGGCAAGCCCGAGTTGATCTGAGGAATCGTAATCGTCTGACCCGCGAAGGCGAAGCTCCATGAGCTGGGGTGCGCGTAGATAGGCAACACCTGCACGCCATCGATCATGCCCGCATATAACGGACTCGGGCCCGCGGTAGACAAACCGCCGAGCGCGTCAAAGTTCGCGTCCGTCAGCGAGCCGCCCATCGATCCGCCCATCAGGCTCGAGGGCGTGATCGCCGGAGCAATGGGGAGTTGAACGATCAGCGTGTACGTCTGGTACAGATTCGTGTTGTTGGTTAGCGCGAACGCACCGTTGATGAATGGATCTGGATCGACCGTCATATTCCATGCCAGCGTCCAGTGCGGGTACGGGTCGCCATCCGAGTCGTCGAACTGGCCGGTGGAACCGTATCGGTTGCCGCCTTGATCGGTGAGCGAGGGCGACCACGAAACCATCAGCCCATCGTCGGTGCCACAACTCATGGTCACCTGAGGACCGTGAGCCGCGAAAACGGGCGCACAAAG
>JAPKGY010000520.1 GCA_026647385.1 Phycisphaerae bacterium
GGCACATTCCCGGCATGGCCCGACACGGTTTCGTTCGCCAGCAGCGCAAACAAAATCGCCTCCTTGGCCTCGCTGGGCATGCCCAGCGCGCTGGAAGTGGGTTTGAGGAAACTATCCGGCCTTGCCGTCGGGGGCGAAGACGAGATCGACGTTCATTCGAGGAGACTGGGATGTACAAGGTCGTATTGTTGCGGCATGGGGAGAGCACCTGGAACAAGGAAAACCGGTTCACCGGCTGGACGGACGTGGACCTGTCGGAGAAAGGGATGCAGGAGGCGCATGAGGCTGGCAAGACTCTGAAGGAGAAGGGGTATACGTTCGACGTGGCGTTCACGTCGGTGCTCAAGCGGGCGATCCGGACGCTGTGGATCGCGCTCGATGAGATGGACCTGATGTGGGTCCCGGTTCATCGGCACTGGCGGCTGAACGAGCGGCATTACGGGGCCTTGCAGGGGCTGAACAAGTCGGAGATGGCTTCCAAGTTCGGCGAGCAGCAGGTCCTGATTTGGAGACGTTCCTATGACACTCCGCCGCCGCCGCTGGAGAAGTCGGACGAGCGGTATCCGGGGCACGATCGGCGGTACGCGGACCTGACCGAGGGCGTGTTGCCGACGACGGAATGCCTGAAGGATACGGTCGAGCGGTTTCTGCCATACTGGCACGATGCGATCGTACCCACGATCAAGGCCGGCCGGCGGGTGCTCATCGCGGCCCACGGCAACAGCCTGCGGGCGCTGGTGAAGTACCTCGACAACATCAGCGACGAGGAAATCGTCGGGCTGAACATTCCAACGGGCATGCCGCTGGCGTACGAACTGGACGGGAACCTCAGGCCCATCCGCAGCGAATACCTGGGCGATCCGGAAAAGGTCAAGGCAGCCATGGCCGCGGTGGCGGCGCAGGGGAAGGCGAAGAAATAAGGAAAGTCGAAACGTCGAAACGTCAAAACGTCAAAACGCCGGGGAGAAGGGGGCAGTCCCCATTTCACCGCAGGTTTTAAAGGTAGCGGGTCCACTGCGAACCACAAGTCGGCCTTTGTCCTGGCGAAATGGGGACAGTCCCCGGGCTTCTCACAGTCCCCGGGCTTCTCACACGCTCTCTCGCTGAAAGCGGCGGTAGATAGGTAAGCCGGGTCGGTTTTCCGTCTCCTCGCTTTGACCCTCCGCCCGGACCGAACAGCGAGGCTTGAAGGTTTCCGAGAGTGTGCAATGGGGGGCCGCATTTCAGCATGACCTGAAAAGGATGAAAAAACAGGTGAGCACGCTGGCCTTTGCTGGTACAATCAGAGCCCGGCGGAGTGAGCTGGTGGGGTTCGATGGAGGACGTCAGACCGATGCGCCGTCGGCTGCTCACGGTTACCGCGATGCTGGGGCTTGCCTCGACGACGGGCGGGTGCTGGCCTTGCGCTGACGTTCTGACATCCAAAACGGAACAGGGCGAGACGTCGTTCTACAATTGCGAACAACTGCTTGCGGTCTACAACCACTCGGGAAACACGTTCACCGAATTTCGGTTCAATGGGGTGAACCTGATCGGGGGTTTCTGCGGGGGAGCGCCCGGTACGACGGTGAACGGGGGCGCGGCGATCCCGGGCCACAGTCCGGAATACCCCTTCGGTCATCGCGACGCAAACGGCACCCGGCTTCAGTGGGAGGGATTCTGGTCGGGATTCAACTACATGGACAAGCGCTGGTTGTTCTGGACCGGTGTTCCGGGCAATCCGCTCGCCCAATGCTCCCACTCGATCAGCCAGCCGCGAACCGACCTCATCGTGCTGCATGTGGTGACTCAGGTGCCTTTTTGTCTGGATCCGCTGTTCCAATGCGAGGTGGACTACTTCGTGACGCGCCGGGGAATCGGGGTCAAGAACACGATCACGGTGCTCAAGGAATTGCAGCCGCTGGGCTACGACGATACGGGAGGGCAGTTTCTGATGACGCAGGTCGAGTGTGACCTGGACCCCGCCCAGCCCTATCTTCAGGCGAACCAGGTGGATCTGTACTACCAGCTCGTACTCAATGACACTGTAATTGCGCTCAACCCGTTTCCGCCGTACAACACGATCACGCCCTCGAACATTTATGCGGATGGAGCGGCTGCCGGGGTGGGGATGTACCCGCTGCCCAACACGGCCCTGGCGGCGTCGAATGAGAAAATGGCATTCCTTTGCCCGATGGGGCGTCCCAGCCGGAATATGAATCTCGCGTTACGGATCGACGTCGAACATTCCACGTTGCCGGCACTCGAATACTATTGCGAGTACAACGGCGAGCGGGATTACCTCAATTATCTGTTCTCCCCGGCCATCGGGGTCAATCGCCCGACCCAGGTCGTTCCCGCGGGGACATCCTGGTTTCTCTGCGGCGACCTCGTGCCGTGGTCGGGCTCGGACCCCACGGTTCTACGCGGCATGGCATGGGTTTATGAGTGAAGGCGGTGGTTGGCGGTGCCGGGGGAGAAGGGGACAGTCCCCTGGGCTTGTCATAGCTCTGGGGTGCTCGCATATTCTGTCAGCCCCCCGCGTTGGCGATCGCGATGGCGGAGTTGATCAGGGCGACGTGTGAGTAGGCCTGCGGGAAGTTGCCCAGCGGGAGGTCGAGTTCCGGGTCGTGCTGCTCGGAGAGCAGGCCGGTGGGGCCGACGAACCTCAGGAAGGCGTCGAAGAGTTCGCGTGCGTCGCGCAGGCGGCCGAGGCGGAGGTAGGACTCGATGAGCCACTCCGTGCAGAGGTGGAAGGTTCCCTCCTGGCCGGCGAGGCCGTCGTCGTACCGATAGCGATGGAGCGCGGGTCCGCATCGGAGTTCGCGTTCGACGCTCTCGACCGTCCGGACGAATCGCTCGTCGCTCGGGTCCAGCAGGCCGGTCAGTCCGACTTGCAGGCTTGCGGCGTCGAGGCCGTCTTCGCCGTAGGCGGCGGTGAAGGCGCCGATTCGGGGGTTCCAGCCGTAGGCGAGCACGTCCTGGCGGATCTGCTCGCGGAGGATTTCCCAATCCTTGTTGGGTTTCCCGAGGAACTGATCCTGGACGTAGATGGCGCGGTCGACGGTGTGCCAGCACATGACCTTTGAGTGGACGTGGTGTCGACGGGGGCCTCGGACCTCCCAGATGCCGTGGTCGGCGTCCTGCCATCGTGCTTCGACGGCGGCGACCATGGCTTTGACGAGTCGCCAATGCTCGGGAGAGATGGGAGCGCCGTTTTGTGCGAGCGTGGCGATCAGATCGGCGATGGGACCGAACACGTCGAGTTGGACCTGTTGAGCGGCTGCGTTTCCCACCCGGACGGGCCGGCTTCCGGCATAGCCGATGAGTTCGTTGATCTGACCTTCGGAGCCCAGGTGTCCGCCGGTGACGGTGTAGATGGGGCGCATGCGGTCGGGCGATTCACAATGATCGACGATGTTGAGCAGCCAGTCGCAGAGGCGCATGGCCACGCCCGTGTTTCCGAGTCGTACGAGGGCGGCGGCCGCGAGGGTGGCGTCTCGGGGCCAGCAGAAGCGATAGTCCCAGTTCCGCTCGCCGCCGAGTTGCTCGGGGAGGCTGGTGGTGCCGGCGGCGACGATGGC
>JAPKGY010000521.1 GCA_026647385.1 Phycisphaerae bacterium
GTCGCGCCGGGGACCAGACCCTTGCCGTCGAAGTAAGCCCGCGCGTCCGCCACCACCTGATCGATGAAGCCCGGGTTCGTATAGCACATCTGCGGCGGCTTGCCTTCGTAACCCTGGGCAAACCAGTCGGGATGGTCCTTCAGAAACCGATCGTAATAGCCGTCGAATGAATGGCATACCCAGAAGTCCTTCCCGCCGATCCGCATGCGCAGCTTCCAGACGTGAACGTCGGCCCCCGGAACTTCCGTCGGCGGGGCGGGCATGTACAACGGCGTCGGCGTGATCCAGCGGTGCAGCATGGCCGGCTCGTGACGCAGGTCCTCGACGGTCACCACCAGCGTGCTCGTCCGCGGGTGAACCAGGCCGATCTCGCCGGGCGCGTACCAGCGCACACCGCAAAAACGCTCCAGGAAGTGATAGACCGCGTACAAAGTACCGTGGCTGCCGAACAACTCCGGCGGGAGCGACGGGTCACGCGAGTCCGACGGCCGGTTGGGATCGTCCCGGCCGAACAACACCAGCGCCTCAGGCCGTAAAAGGATCACATACTCCTGCGGACCGAAACGCTCGGGCCGCAAACCCATCGCCTGCCCGGCCGCACACTCCCCCACGAGAATCCGCGCCCCTTCGATCTGGGCGTCCTCGGCCACGATGGCGAGTTCCGCCCCGGTGATGCGCCGAACGTGCTCCTGCAGTTCGCGGGCGGCAAACCGCGCCGAACGGGTCGGCTCCCGGCCAAGGACGATCGCCGCAACGGGCCTGCCGTCGCGGACAAGTTCGAATTCTCCTCCGGTCTGGGACGGTTGTGAGGTCTGAGCCGACCCACTGCCCGCCACCACCGCGAGCAAACCCCATGTGACCGATACGCCTCTCATCACGAGCCACTCCGTTTCGCGTGCCTGCTCAGGCCGGATACATCCCGGCTTGAACCCATGCCCGGACAGCCCCCTCGTTCCATGCATGCGGGCCGGCGGCCCCACGCGCGCCGCAGCCGCGGGCATTCTAGCATACGCACCCCACACACCGCCCCCTGGCACTCGGGCATCAGCCGCCATCGAAGGCCCTTTTTCGGGGGATGGCCCTTCCGGACCTCATCCATTCGCCGAATTCCGCACCCGTCCGGGGCCTTCTCACCCCTGCCGGACCTGCCCTCCCGCCACCCGGCGCGAAAACCGCCCTCCGAGCCGTCCGGTAGCGGCAAATAATACTTGCCCTTGGGCGATGGGGTTGGTATATTGACTCTCGGAGTCCGGTGTAGCATCTCATTCTTTTGTCCACTGTGTCGGGAGGGACACTCTCATGAGACCATACCAATTCTTCGTCTGCGCGGCGATTCTTGTATTCGCGGCGGGCACGCCGGTCCTGGCTGACTGGTGCCACGATGACACCCAACTCAACGGGCAGATCTTCTGCGACGATTTCGATCGCTACTGCCAGAATCCGCCTCCTCCCTGGGATACCTGCGCGACGGGTTCTTCGAGGAGCGACCCTGCCCTTCGCAACCGATGGCCTTGGACCTCCTATAACTGGAATACCAATAGTCGAGACGGAACCAACTGGCTGATCGAAGAGAATCAGTTGGTGTTGTCCACTCCCCCTTACGGCGGCAGGCATGCGAACGGCGGCGACGAAGGCGGCAAGCTCGGGCAGAACACCCGAGACCTGACCCCCGATATCCAGGCCGCACTGAACGGAAAAACCACGGTCAATGGTTCGGATGCCGAGCCTCTCATCCTCAGGTTCGACATTACCGGCGGCATCCAGGACGCCAACGGCATCATGTTCAGCACCGGCTACATGGAACTCAACCTGGGCGACGACGACAACGGCAGGGTCACGAACCTCGCCCAGGCCCCGACGGACTGGGTTTTGGTCGGCGAGCCGGAAATCGAGAGTTGCGAAAGCTGTTATGCGATTTGCCCGAGCCCGAATTTCAGCGTCCACGTGCCCTGGCCGAGCCTCTGCCAGCAGTACGAGCCGCGCACCGCGTCGCCCGATCCCTGCCCGCCCGCACAGGAGGTTATCCGCTCCTCGCTCGCGATCGGCGCGGTCGCTTTCCTGGACAACAACCCCTGCCATTGCGAGGACCCCGCCAACCAGGTGCCGAGCAACTACCACGTATCATTCTTCGACGGCTACAAGTGGCGGATCCTCCGGTCCAACATGTTCCCGGGCAACGGCGGCGACTTCGTGTGGGGCGACAAGACCAACACAATCATCCTGACGATCAAGACCAACACGGTGGACATCTACCACCGCGGGCGGCTCACGATCGACGGAGGGAGGACCTGGGTCGAGAGCATCGCCACGGATATCCCGCGAAAGTACCTCGGGGATTTCAACCGGCTCCGCTCAGGCACCAAGGAAGCTTGCCGGCTGCAGAGCGGCAGCTACGTGTGCCATCCGGACTATGCCAACGGGAAGAAACGGCCTCTGCGGATGGGCGAGACCCGCTGCGACGCCGGCTGGCAGACCAACAAGTCCAAGTACATCGCCTTTGACACCCTCAATCTGACCGGTGGAATCGGGAGCGTCGTCACCGGCGCCTGCTGCCTGAACGACGCGTCGTGCATCGAGACGGACCTGACCTCCTGCACGGAGCAGGGCGGCCATTGGCAGGCGGGTGCCTCGACCTGCGCCCAGACCAGTTGTTGCCCGTATCCCTTCGCCGATGCCGACACGGACGGCGACGTGGACCAGGACGACTTCGGGATCTACCAGCTCTGCTTCACGAACGTGGACGGTGGCGTGCCCGACGGCTGCGGTTGTTTGAATCGCGACGGCGATAACGACGTCGACACCGCGGACTTCGTCCAGTTCAGCGGTTGCTACAGCGGGCCGAACGTGCCGGCAGTCCCGGTATCGGGCGGCTGCAACCCGTAACGCGCCGGCAGTCCCGATACCGGGTAGCCGCAACCCGCAAGACGCCGACAGCCCCGATACCGGGCGGGCTGCAAGCCCTGACAGGCCGGACATCCCGGTACGGGTCGGCAACAATCCCGGACGGGCCGGAAGCCCGATATTGGCCCCTGGCTCCTCCCGGATCACCCGCGCGGGGCGCGCCACCTGCGTACTCGCGCGGCACGCTGCACACCCTTCGCGCCCTTCACACCTTCTCCCCCCTTCATCCCCCCTCCCATCGGCCTCCGTCACCACCCCCGCTCCCCCCCATTTCTTCTCTCCTGTTCCCTTCTCTCCTTCTCCTCGTCTCTCCTGCTCACCTTCTCTCCTCCGTGCCCTCCAGGCATTTGTTTGACAGCCCCCATCTCCGGCCGTACCCTGCTTTCCACGGAGCGTCCGCCGGAAACCAAGCCATGCCGGCCGACCACTGCGGAACCGGCCTGTGAGATGACCCGCACGCCGATGTCCACCGATCACACCACTGCCGACGCATGTCACCCCCGCCCGAGGCGCCCCTTCGCGTACGCGCGCTTCTGGTTGAGCGGTCTTCTGTTGCTACAGTCTGCTTGCAACGACGCCCAGTGGCTGGGGTGGGGCCGTCCGGTCGAGAAAGCCCCCCTGCCGCGCACCCAACCCGCCGATGAATCGCCCCCCCC
>JAPKGY010000522.1 GCA_026647385.1 Phycisphaerae bacterium
ACGGGAACGACGGTATCGCACTCGCTGTATCGGCAGTATCTGATCGGCTGCCGGGCGAAATGGGAGCAGGCGCGTCGAGCGAACGTGTTGGCGTACATTCCGCTGATGGGGGTGGGCTGGGACGGGCCGGCGTGGTACGGGCCGCGGAGCGAACGGCGGCGCGGGCGGCGGACGGCAGATCTGGTCGAGGGGCTGGGCCAACTCAAGGCGTATCTCGACGAGATCGGGCAAAAGACCGCGATTCTGGAAGCGTGGAACGAGTGGGGCGAGGGGTCGTATCTGGAGCCGAACCTGGAGTTCGGGTTTGGCGACGTGGAGGCGGTTCGGCGCGTGTTCGCCAGACCCGGCGACTGGCCCGTGAACGTCGGGCCGGAGGACGTCGGGCTCGGTGGTGCGTATGACCTGCGGAATAAGCCGGCCGGCTGTCGGGCCGCGGCGGGATATGGGGCGATCGTCGAACTGGCCGGCGCGAACCCGGCGGTTATCGACGGCCTGAAGGTACGCTGCTGGGAGAATCGCATCGCCATCGATCCGGGAACGGTGCGGATCGAGGGGCAGGAAGTGAAGTCGCCCGGCGGATGCGTGAGGGTTTCGGAGGCGGAGACGCGGACGGTGGAATTGCCGGTCGTTGTGAAGGCCGGCGAGGTCAACCGCTGGTTGGGCGGGAATCGACTGGTGGTTGCGCCGGACGACCGGTGGAACCTGCTGCCCGGCAGTTATGTGGCGGGTAGTCTGCGGGTGATCGATCCGGCGGATCCCGGCGCGGTGTTCGAGCCGAAGCGGGATTACGTGGTGGACGATACGTGGGGAGCCTTCGCATGGGTCGAAGGCGGGCGGCTCAAGGAGGGACAGCACGTCGTTGCGCGATACGAAATGAGTCTGCGGCGCATCGACGCGCTGGTAATGGATCATGCGGGGCGTTTGAGTGTGATTCCGGGCGGTCCCGAGGCGAAGTGCCCCGAGCCGCCGGCGATCCCCAGGAGCATGCTGCACCTGGCCAGCATCTACCGGCCTTTCGGGGCGAAGATGGTTCGGCCGGAGCATGTCTACGTGGTGACCGGAGAGCGTCCGGACCTGTCGCCGATTCGCGGAGCGGCGAGTCTGGGGCCGGTGTTGGCCAAGCTGCGCGAGGGCAGGGACGTGACGGTCGTGTGCTGGGGCGACAGCGTCACCCACGGAGGCGATGCCAGCTCGCCGGCGAAATCGTACGTCGGGCAGTTCGAGGCGATGCTCCAGGAGCGGTTTCCCCAGGCGCGGATTCGCGTGTTGAACGCGGGGATCGGGGGATCGAGCACGTCCGGCCGGTTGCCGAACTTCCATAAGGAGGTACTCGATCACAGGCCGGACCTGGTGACGCTGGAGTTCGTGAACGACATGGGGGCGCCGGTCGAGCAGTTGCGGACGCGGTACGCGGAGGTTCTCCGTCGGACGCGGGAGGCGGGGGCGGCACTGATCATTCTGACGCCGCATTTCACCATGCCGAGCATGATGAACCTGCCGAACAGCCGCGGCCGGGAGACTCGGGCGGCGGTGACGTTCCTGCGCGAATTCGCGGCCGACAACGACGTTCCGCTGGCGGATGCCTCGCGGCGATGGGAACTGCTGGAGAAGATGGGGATTCCGTACGAGACGCTGCTGCGCAACGGGATCAACCATCCGGACGACCGCGGGCACCTGATTTTCGCCGAGGAGTTGATGCGGTTTTTTCCGGAGGAGTAGGGGGAGAAGAGATAGGCACAAAGGCACAAAGGCACCCAGGGGCAGAGGGACAGAGCCACGCCCTGCGAGTGTGCGGGTGGGGTGACAGGAAGATGGGATTGCAAATTCGAGTTCTCAAATCTCAGATTTCAAGAGTCAACTTTCAAGGAAGCCGTGTGCTTTGTGCGCGAGCGAACCCGCGGCGTTTGGCGCGGTTGCGGCGTGGTTGGGGTGCGGCTTAGAATCGATCCGGTGCCGTGGCTGGTATGGGCCGGTGCATGGCGATTCGTTGTGCCTCTTGAGCGGTTCGTGTCGTGCGAACTGGACTGAGCCCGGACAATCCTTTTGGCTTTGATCGGTTCGGCTACGCCTGGGAGAAGATTCCGCGCTCCGGCAGGCGGCATCTGGACTTTGGCTGCGGGGCGGGGCGGTTTCTGGGTTCGCTGCGGTCGCGCGGGTTCGAGCGGTTGGTCGGTGTCGATGCATCGGGCGAGGCGATCGAGGCGGGGCGGCGGCAGTTCCCCGGGCTCGAGCTCCTCCATCGGCCCGAGGCGGTCCCGTTGCCGTTCGACGACGCCAGTTTTGACTCGATCACTCTGCTGGAAGTGCTCGAGCACCTGCACGAGCAGGGGGCGGTTCTGCGCGAGCTGCGGCGCGTGCTTGCGGACGACGGGGTCCTGGTCATATCGGTGCCGCGCCGCCATGTGTTTTCGTTTCTGGATCTGGGCAACTTCAAATTCATCTTTCCCCGGCTGCACCGGTGGGGCTATTGCCTGCTTCATTCGCGAGCGGAGTACGAGCGGCGGTACGTGGCGAACGAAGACGGTCTGGTCGGTGACATTTCGGCTGACAAGCGCTGGCACGAGCATTTCACGGAGGCGAAGATGGCGAAGTTGCTGGGGCAGGCGGGCCTGCGGGTGGTCGAGTTCGACGGCATCGGCCTGTTCAAACGACCCTTGACGGGGCTTCGACTGGCGTTCATGTGGTTTCCACCGGCCCGTCGATTGTTGAACGTTCTGTCGCGTTTCGATTCGCGCCGGTTCGCGTCGTCGGACTTGTTCTGCCTGGGGTGAAGGATACGGCGACGAGCGCTGAAGCCCGCGGCTCTTTGAGTACCGCTCTTTGACGCTCCGCGATTGGGTGTTACGACGTTTCAGTTCGTGCAATCGGCGGCTTGGAGTAAACTGAATCAAATGAGATAATGCGCCGGACGGTACGAGAGATTGGAGGACCTCCCATGTTGCGAGCATGCCTGAGACCTCTGGTGGTATTCGGGTTGGTGGGTCTGGCTGGCGTTCTTGCGGTCGCGGAATCTCCGCCGGCCAGCGCGCCGGCGGGTGCGCCGACCGGGCAAGTCATCGAGGGCATGGTGCTCAATTACATGGGCGGGGGGATCAAGGATGCGCGGGTGCGGATCGAGTCGCGGGAGGCGCCCGAGGGGGCGCCGCCCTTGGCGGAGGTACTCACGAACCCGTTGGGCGAGGTTCACGTGCGGTTGCCCAGGCCGGCGACGGGGCCGGTCCGCGTTCGGATCACCAAGGAGGGGTATGTGGAGGTCGTTCAGGAGGTGGATCCGACGGACGCGTCGTCTGGCAGGACCTGCTGCGCATCTCGCGAAGCATCGAAGACGGCTCGTTCTTCAAGAACCCCGCGCTGGTGGGCGCCGCCGAGCACGCAAAGCGTAACAACAGCCGCCTGCACCTCTTCGGGCTCGTCAGCGGCGCCTTCGTGCACAGCGCCAAGGACCACTACGTCGCCCTGGCGAGGAGGGAACGTGCCGTATACCATGCTTCGTTCGGGGTCGCGCAAAAGGTCCCGCTGGATCATCCACGAGGAAGCCAGGGCGCGCAGA
>JAPKGY010000523.1 GCA_026647385.1 Phycisphaerae bacterium
GTCGAACCGGTCGCCGCGATTGATGTTCATGTACTGGGCAACAGGCCCCAGGCCGTGAGTCGGATAGAGATTGGCGTTGCGCTTGATCGAGTGCGCGGTCCGCCACAGCCCCTCGCCGTGGTTGTTGAATTTGATCTTCCGCAGGTCGTGCAGGTAGCCGCACTCGCCGTGGAGCAGCTCGCCGAACAATCCCTTGCGAACCATATGGAGCACCATGAGCTCGGTTCGGCCGTAGCAGCAGTTCTCCATCATGCAGCAGTACATGCCGGTCTTTTCGGAGGTCTCGACGAGTTGCCAGCACTCCTCCGTATGGATGGCGGCCGGCACTTCCGTGGCTGCGTGCTTGCCCGCCTTCATCGCCGCGACGCAGATCGGCGTATGAATCTCCCAGGGAGTGGCTGTATAAACCAGGTCGATGTCATGTCGCTCGCAGACTTTGAGATAACCCTTGGGGCCGGCCCAGACCCCGTCGGGTTTGCGCTTGCCCGCCTCCACGCAAAGCTTCTGAGCCCGTTCGATGGCCCGCTCGTCGATGTCGCAGACGACGCGGATATCGGCTCCTTCGATCTTCAACAGGTTTCGGACGTGACCGGTCCCCATGCCGCCGACCCCCACGTAGGCGATCCGGACGACGTCGAGCGGCTTGGCGACGGGAGCCGGGGCAAACCGTGACAGAGCGCCATACGCACCCGAACAGCCCGTCACGCCCGCCCATGCGGCTCCCGCGCCCAGGGCGGCACCGGCCTTCAGGAAATCTCTGCGATTCACAGGCCCATGGACAGGCTTGGACTGGTCACTCATGGCTATTGGCTCGCTGAATGAATCCGCTGGGGATGCACATCGGCACCCGTTGCGCCGACCGTGCCCGGCAGGAGGGTCTCCGCCACTCCGCAGGCAATGAATATAGCCTCATCCGAAGCGGTCCGCAATCCAACCGGAATCGGCTGCCATCGAAAACCACGTCGGACCGAGGCTGGACCGCTCATCGGGGCTTGCGGTCACGGCGTTGCTTCAAGACATTCAGCGGTGTTGGCCCGGGGGCCGCGTGGGCCTGGACCGCGCGGGCCTTTCGCGAAGCGGAGCCCAGATCTCCACCAGTGGCATCCCCTGGCGAGACAGAAGGGCCTGACGGACCTGTCGTGCGGCATGAACGTCGATGCGGGTGCCGGACGGGTCCGTCTCCGGAATACCCGCGGCCTGCAGGTCGATCGCCAGCAGCTTGGCCAGACCGGCCGGCAGCTTGAACAGCGGCTTGGTGACAAACGCTTTCCGCAAGGCGGCTCGACTCTCGCGACCGCGGGCCGCCCGTCGTCCGGCCCGCCACCGGCGCTGCAACCACAACTTGAGGTCCGCAGCCAGATCCTCCCGCAGCGGAATCTCCTCCTTGTTGGATCCCGCGCCGAGAATCAGCAGCGGCGTCCACCCCTTCACCTGCAGCATGCCGGTCTTGAGCGATACGAGTTCGCTTCGACGCAGCCCGAGCAGGGCCAACGTCTTATAGATCAGCGCTCGCTGCCAGCCTTGCCGATACAGACGGTCCAGTTGCTTGGGATCGTTCTTGAACTGCTGCTCGCCCAGAGCGGCGAGTTGATCGAGCGTCTGAATCGTGAGCGGCGTAAACCGAGTCGCCGGCGCATCAGAGCCCGCCTGGGGTTGAACGGAAACGGCCCGGCCATACTCGGCGAGGGGGCGTCCCAAGGCAATCCGCAGAAGTCGGTGGAGTTCCTCCTCGCTTAGAGGCCGAACCGCCGGGGCGGCCTGGACCGCGTCGGTCTCTCGCTTTACACCCGTCAACGGATTGCTCGGCAACATGCGCTCGCGAAGGCACCACTCGACAAAACCCATCAGGTCGTCGAGGTGAGCGTTGCGGGCCGCTGCCGGCATTCCGTCGTTCGCTCGATCCACGAGCCATTGCTGAACAGCCTGGCCGCGGATGTCCGTAAGGCGGACAAAATCGCATTGCCGGGCGATCCGACGAACCTGCCTTTCGACGTCGGCAACGCGGGCGGCCGGCGTATCGTGCGACTTCAGGTAGGCCACGTACCGCCGAAAATGGTCCCTCAAGGCCTGATGCTTACCGACCAGCTTACCAGCGGCCGCCCGCGCCGCCTTGACCTCCCGAACCTGCTCCAGCAACTCGCCGAGCAGACGGCGGGCTTCTTCCTCGCTTCGCAGGTCGGTGTTCACCGTCCGGACAACGCCCGCCTCGTCCTCGTACCGAAGGGCATAGCGGTCGGACTCGATCAGGAGGCGTGTTTCCCCGGCGTGCGGGCCTTTATCCACCACGGTGGTCGGGGCACGCTGCGTTTGGCCTTGGCTGTCGATCCAGCGAGCGTAGACCCGCCCATCCTGCTCAAACAGCTCGGCCCCCTGAGGCAATGGCCGGGTGACGGCGGGCTTGAAAACGGTCGGCTCAGGCACGTCGGATTCCTCGTCGGTCGGCGGCCGCCCGACTTACTTGGCGGGAAAGTCCTGCCCAGGTACGGATCGGGCTCGATCACGACGCTCTTAATATAACACAGATTGTGCCGTCGGCCGTGTCGGCGTTCCCACCCCCGGGCCCTCGGCACCGGGATGCCGGGCGACCGAACCCAGGAAAAACCGGCAGGGCGACTGTCGGGGGCTCAACCCGGCGGGGAAGCTCCACGACACGGGCGAAACGAGAGGGTATGGCGGGTACCCGGGCAGCGTATCGTGCTGCCCTTGATCCCGAGGCCCGCTTCCTGTAGAAGAGTACTTTCCACAGGGGACAACAGGCTTCAGCGTCCTTATGTAAAACCCTGACGAATCGGCCGCGAACTGCCAGGAAACCGACGCTCGTGCCTGACCCCTGGACGGTTCGGGCCTCGTCGGCGGGCGGCTTGACGGCCTCAAACGCCAGCCCCTTGTATGAGTTGGTCGTGGCGATCGTGCAGAGGATTCTGGGGCGAAATGGCTCGCCCGAGCAGATTCGCCGGTGCGTTACCAGCGTGCCGGCGCAGTGCATGCACCTGTTCCACGCCCGTCCGGTGCTGACCCGACTGGCTCCACACGCCAGTCACGAGTCGGGAGACATCGACCGCTGGGCGGAGCATATCGCCCGGCTCTCGCCGGCGGGCATTCACCGCATCGGCGAAAGGGACGGATCGGCGGCATGAACATCGTGGCCCTCAAAATGCTGGTCGGCGACCGGGCCAAATATCTCGGCATCATCACCGGGCTGACGTTCGCCTCGCTGCTGATCACGCAACAGATGGGGATCTTCGTCGGCCTGATGATCCGGACGTACAGCACGATCACGGACATGGGTTGCCCGGACATCTGGGTGATGGACCCGAAGGTGCAGTTCATCGACGACATCAAGCCGATGCAGGACACGCAGCTTTACCGCGTGCGCAGCGTCGAAGGAGTGGAATGGGCCGCCCCGCTGTACAAGGGGCTGATCAAGGCCCGGCTGGACAACCGGCGAAGGCAAAAAACTTGTCACGACCGTGTTCGACCTGGTCATTGCGCAGTTCGGCGTTGGGCGCGGCTTGCCCGGCGATTACCCGCAGAGTTACGACGAGAT
>JAPKGY010000524.1 GCA_026647385.1 Phycisphaerae bacterium
TCCTTCTGGCGGACTCCGCCCATATACAGGAGGAAGACGCGGCCTACTGGAACAAGAAACGCGTGCGCCACGGCGACGAGCCGATCGCGCCGCTCTACACGATGGCGGACGCACTCCACACCGCGCCGATGCTCCAGCCGCGACCGCTCGGCGAACCGTTCGAGGTGATTCCGGGCGTGCGGGCGAGCTTCTACGAAGCCGGGCACATGCTCGGTTCCGCCGGCATCGCGGTCGAGATCGACAACGGCCACGAAGCGCCCATTCGCGTCGTCTACACCGGCGACGTCGGGCGGTCGAACATGCCCATCCTCCGCGACCCGGCCCCCCTGCCGCCGTGCGATTACCTGCTCTGCGAATCGACCTACGGCGGGCGCATGACCGCCCGCCCAGAAGACATGCGCGACGAGTTCGCCCGAATCATCAACAACACGATCGATCACGGCGGAAAGCTCATCATCCCATCGTTCGCCGTCGGGCGGACGCAGGTGCTTGTTTATTACTTCCACCTGCTCCTGCACGAGGGGAAGGTCAGCCGCAAGGTGCCGGTTTACATCGACAGCCCGCTGGCCGTCCGGGCCACTGAGGTCTTCCGCAAGCATCCGGAGGTGTTCGACACGGAAGCCAGCGTGTTCAACCACCTGACCGGCGATCTGTTCGACTGCGACGGCTGCAACTACGTCACCGACGTCGAGCAGAGCAAGGCCCTGCACGACATGCCCGGGCCGATGATCATCATCTCGGCCAGCGGCATGTGCGAAGCCGGGCGTATCCTGCACCATCTCAAGAACAACATCGAGAACCCGCGGAATACCGTGCTGATCGTGGGATACCAGGCCGCCCACACTCTCGGGCGCCGGCTCGTCGAAAAGGAAAAGCGGATCAAGATCTTCGGCGAAATGTACAAGGTCCACGCACACGTCAAGGTGCTCAACGGCTTCAGCGCCCACGCCAACGCCGCCGAACTCGAGGCCTTCACCGCGCCGGTCGCCTCGACGGTCAAGAAGGCCTTCATCGTCCACGGCGAGCAGGACCAATCGGACAAGTTGGCCGACGCCATGCGTCGCCGCGGCTTCGCCGACGTCCACGTGGCCGAAAGCGGCGAAACGTTCGATCTGAACTGATTGACTCAAACTGACCGATTCGCGGATCAAGGAGCCGCGGGCTTCAGGTCGCCGCGGCGACTCGCCGTGGCATCTGCTTTCAGCCCTTTCACCAACCAGAATGGGTCCCCCGGAACGGATCTTCGACATTCGGGCTTCGGATTTCCTTCGTCCCGCCACGGCGGATCTTCGACATTCGTCATTTGTCATTGGTGATTGGTCATTCACCCACCATCAAGGCCCGAAACCCGCACGAGCAGCAGGCCGCCCAAGAGGTTGTCTCCCGGCCCACACGGCGTTAGAATCCGCCCTTGTCGCCTTCCCGGCGGCGTAGGCCTCGTCCATCAGGGAGAATCGCTCTTGAAGACTCCGCGCACCTCGAAACTGCCGCTGTTTTTCACCCATCCCATCGGCTCCCTGCCCCGTCCGAAGGCGATCCTCGACGTGCTCGCGCGCCGGAAAGAGATCGCTCCGGACCGGCTCAAGCAGGTCATGGACGATTGCGTCGCGTTCGCGATCCGCATGCAGGAGGAGGCCGGCCTGGACGTGGTCAGCGACGGCGAATGGCGACGCGAGCAATACATCCGCGAGTTCCTCGGGCGCATCGGCGGCTTCGAGCGCTGCCGGCGCTACGAGCATCAGGGCGAGGTGAAGTACACGGACGTCGTGGTCCGTCGCATCCCGGTCACTGAGCCGGTCTTCGCTGAAGACGCCGCCTTCCTCGCGGCTCATACGGACCGGGTCACGAAGTTTGCGCTGCCGAGCCCGTTCCTGATCGGCATGCGATACTGGCAGGCGGATCACAGCAAGGCCGCGTATCCGACCGTCGAGCATTTCATCGAGCATCTGGCGGAGATTCTGCACCGCGAGGCCCGGGCCCTCGTGCAGGTGGGGATCGACATCGTGCAGATCGACGACCCCGCGCTGGCCTACTACTGTGATGCGGCCCTGATGGCCGGCACCAGTTCGCACGACGAGCGATTGCGCCGGGAATGGAACCCGGACCGTGAACTGCCGCTGGCCGTCGGAGCCATCAACCGGATCGTCGACGGGTTGCAGGCTGAAACGCACCTTCACTGCTGCCACAGCGTCTACAAGCGCCATAGCGACGTGACCGGCAACTACAAACCGATCCTCCCCCGGTTGGCCGACCTCAAGGCCGACCGCGTCAACCTCGAGTTCGCGTATTCCGGCACGGGCGACATCAGCGACCTGAAGCTGCTCCCGTCGCATCTGGGTATCGGCATGGGCGTGGTCGACGTGCGCAGCGAGCAGATCCCGACCGTCGAGCAGATCGAGGCGATCGCCGCCGCCGGCGCGGCGGTCCTGCCGCCGGAGCGAATCGCCCTCAATCCGGATTGCGGCTTCGCCCCCGAAGCCGGCGAACCGCCCACGATCGACGAGGCCTTCGACAAACTCAAACGCCTGACCACCGCCGCCGCGAATCTCCGCAAGCGATTCGCCGGGGGATAATGCCGATCGCAACTCGATTGCGCGTAACTCGCCAGCCGCGGAGCAAACTGGGAACAGGCACCGCCTCACAACGATACGCCAGGGGGCAGGGATTGCCTGAGAACACAGAACTTCCCGTCCCCGGAGATCCTGTACGGGCGGAGCCAGTCCCCATTCTGTCCGCCAACGCGCGCTCCTCGCGAACAGCCGGCGAGTTACGCCCAAATCGATTCGGCTCGTTCTCCACGAAGCGAACCGCCGCGCGGGGTACCACGGCGAGTCGTCGCGGCGACCTGAAGCCTGCGGCTCTTTCAATCACGCGCGTTCGGAATGCACGGGGCAGACGCCGGGGATGCAACCAGATAGGCGGTGGCGATTCCGCGAAGTCCACTCGTAGACGATCGGGCCCACGCGCGAGGCACCCGGCGCGTGCAGCACAGGCCATGCGGGCCAAAGCAGCGGGATGATTCGGGCACGTCGCTCTGGTAGCCGAGCGGGCCCATGCGCAGCGAGGTCGCGTACGGCAGGTGCAGCGTGCCGCCTTCCAGGCTCTGCAGCCCATGCGGATGGCCTGCCAGGAAGCTGCTGCAGGCGGCGGGCGAGGCGCCGAACAGGTACAGCAGCAGCCACGAGCGCCGGCGGAAATTGCGGATCAGCCCGAAATAGGCCGCAGTGCGATAGTCCTGCTCGGCTCGGGTGTCGCCGTCGGCGCGCTGCAGGATCGGCCAGGCCGCTTCGGGCACCGAGAAGTTGTAGTGAATGCTCGAAATCGTCTGCATGCGCCTGCCGTAACGATGCGACAGGCCCTGCCGATAGACGGTCTTCGCGCGGCCCACGTTGGACGTGCCGTAGCGCGCGAGCGGAATCGCGTCATCGGGTTGCCTCCGTTACCTCCTGTTAAAAATCCGTCGGCTTCTTTACCCGAGCTGGAGCCGTTCCACCACAGATGAACACGGATGAACACGGATACTCCATCGGTTCCAAACGGAGATCA
>JAPKGY010000525.1 GCA_026647385.1 Phycisphaerae bacterium
GGTGACGGTGCTGCCCGAACTCGGCGGGAGAATCCTGCAGATCGAGGACGTTCATACGGGCGGAAACTACCTTCAAATCAACGAGGCCATCCGGCCCGTGCGCATCCCGCCCCGATGGGCGTATCTCTCCATCGGAATCGAACTGAACTTCCCGACCTCCCATTCGCCCACCGGTACCGAGCCCGTCGGCTTCGAGATCCTCCGAAACCACGACGGAAGCGCCGGCGTGGCCGTGGGCGAGCGCGAGCTTCGCTGGGGACTGTGCTGGCGGGCGGAGATCAAGCTGTACCCCGGCTTCCGCGGACTCTGTGTCGCGGTGCGATGCTGGAACCCCACCGGCGTCGCGCGGAACGTCCAGTGGTGGTCCAACGCGGCCCAGCCGGCGGACGGAGACACCGAGTTCGTCTATCCCGACGAGCCTCTGGTCGCCCACATCGGCGGCGAGAAGGCCGGGCGATGGCCGATGGTCGGCGGGCAGGACCTCCGTTGGCACCGGGGCTACGATCAGATGTGCGGGCTGTTCTGGGAACCGACCACCGAGGACTGGTTCGGCGCGTTCCATCACGAACGCGGCTGGGGACTGCTTCATCTGGCGGACCCCGCCCGGCTCCCCGGCAAGAAGCTCTGGAGCTTCGGGCACACCGGCGACACCGCCGACTGGTCCCTGACCATGACCCGCGGGGGGGCCCGCACCTGCGAAATACAGGCGGGCGTGCCCACCCTCCAGAGGCAAGCCGTCCGGCTCGAACCGGGGCAGGAGCTTTCCTTCGTCGAGTTCTGGATACCGGTCGATCGGCGCGACGAACTGGACCGGCCGAAGCGACCGTCGTTCGATTCGATTGCACGCAGGCTGGGCGGCGCGGACAGACTGGCTGCGAGCCGCACCGAACTCGCTTCGCCTTCGGGTGCGGTGTGGAAAGAGATGTTGGCCGCTCACGAGAAAGAAGACGCCGCGTGGCTGGACCGGCACGCCGGCCAGTGCCGGAATATCTGGCCGCCCACCGGCCTGGACCTGGAGCCCACGCTGCGATGGGCGGCAGCCGGCGGCTCAAACGCATGGCGGTATCAGCTAGGCCTGTGGTTCTGCGCGACGGAGCAATGGGCACAGGCCCGGGCCGCCTTGGAGCAGGTCGTTTCCGAAGACCCGGAGTTCACGCAGGCCCGCGCCGCTCTCGGCCTGCTGTTATGGAAAGCGTTCGGACAACGCGAACGGGCCTGGGAGCAGCTCAGGCCGGCCCTCCATGAGCTGAACGATGGCCAGCTTCTCACGCAGGCGAACTCGCTGCTGCGCGAGATGGGGCTCCTCGCCGAGCGCGTGAAGCTGCTCGACATCTGGCCCGAGGACGACTTCCGCCGGCGCGAGACCGCCGCCGAGATCGCCCTCGATTCGGGCGATGCCCGCAAAGCGATCCATATCCTTCTCGAAAAGCCGTGGGAACGACACCATGGCCGCAACCGTCGGACCGATCTCTGGAGACACGCGCGCGAAACGCTCCGTCAGCCCACCAGTCCCGTGCCTCTGGAACTCGGCGAGGACCCCGCCACGGTCCTCGACGGGTTGCCCGCATCCGAGACTTGCCCATCGGACAGCCGGTAAGCCGGGTCCCTGACGGCGGGTAACACAATGGACCGAGCCAACCCAATATCGGTGTCCGAGCTGCGGTTGACGCCGGGAACAATGCTGGAGCGGGGGGCCGCGGCGATCGATTCACCGTGACCCGAGACGACAAATCCCTGACGGTCCTGCCGCCCACCAATGAGGCCGAACGGTGCGCGGCCCTGGCCAAGCGAGCCCGCGACCGGCTGCCCCCATTCACACAAGAGGCCCTGGACGCCTGGATATCCGAGGTGATGAGCCAATGGGACCTGTCAGCGCTGCTGGAACGGTGACGTAATCACCAACAAACAAAAAGGCCCCGCCTGACGGTTCCACGCACGGGCAAGGACGGGGGCACCGGGGAAGGACCCGCCGACTGGTCCCTTGCCTCCCGCCGGGGTATCGTATTGCCGTCGGTGGGCACGTTGCCTGCCGAAACGACCCAACGGAGACTGCGTATCGAGACAGACTGACGCCATACAAAAGAATCGGTCTAGGGTTCTGCTGTCCCACCAGAAAACCGCGAATTTTCAAAGGCGCAGGAACTCGGAAACCACGGACCGCCCCGGCTGGGGCGGAACCGGTCTCCGTTTTCTGCGCGGGCGCTTCGCGGTGCCTCTGGTGGGAGCGGATGTGTCGGTTTCCGCTCCTTTTTTTGGTGACACACCTTTCGGCTTTCCCTTGCATCGGTTCAGGCGTCGCGTGGCAAGGGAAGCAATTCCCACGCTGGATTGGATCGGGACAAGGCGGTTTTGAACCATCACCGACAGACGCCGTACCGGTTGCTGCACCGTAATCGGGAGCTGTCCGGCGATGGACTGACAGGCCAGCTCCCGCCCACACCCGGCTGAACAATGAAACGCCGCTGGCGCTCGCCGTCTCCCTTTTCATGTTTACAGTCAAGGCTTGGGCGAGACTATGGCGAAACGACCAAACCGGAAGGGCGACACGGCCACCAAAGCACCCCCACGAAGCAACAGCTCGGCATCGGGTAACGCCAGCTCGGCAAGGGCGGATCGTCCGACGCTGGCGGTCAAGACTGATGGCAAGGGCCGCGTCTTTTCCCCGATCCGTCAGAAGTGGCTTGTCGAAACACCCGAAGAGCGCGTGCGGCAAGCCTACGTTGTGACCTTGCACAACGAATACGGCTTCGACCTGGAACAGATGGACGAAGAACTTGACGTGACCGGGCGGGGGTCAGCTCGGGCGCGAGCTGACGTAGTGCTCTGGCGTACCGTACAAGACAAGGCCGACAGCAAACCGCCGCTGATTGTCGTGGAGTGCAAGGCCGACAACGTGACGATCAAGCCGGCCGACTACGTGCAAGGCGAACTGTACGCCCGGCATTCGGACGCACCGTTCTTTGTCACCCACAACAATCGGGAAACCCGCTACTGGCGGACCCGCAAGGACCGGATGCCGGGGTACATCGAAGAAATCGAGAACATCCCCCACGCCGACGCCAGCGACAGAGACATTCAAGAGCTGATTGCCAAGTTGCGGACCTTCAAGGAAGACGAATTCGCCGACCTGCTGCACCAATGCCACAACGTCTTGAGAAACCGCGAACACCTGGACCCGGCCGCGGCCTTCGACGAAATCGCCAAGATACTGTTTGTGAAGGTGTGGGTTGAAAGGGAAATGAAGCGGAAGCGCCAACGACAAAATCTGTTCACCGCCGATTGGCTGGACACACAGCTTGGCGATAACCCGCTTCAAGAGCTGTTCCGACAGACCAAGGAAGCCTACCAAGACGATTGCATCTTCAGTGAGCGGGAACAGCTCGACATCAAGGCGGCCACCGGCCGCGAAATCGTGCGGCTGTTGGAACGCTATAACCTGTCGGATACCAGCGAAGACGTGAAGGGCATTGCCTTTGAACGGTTCCTGGGGCGCACCTTCCGAGGCGAGATCGGCCAATTCTTCACACCCCGCACCATCGTTG
>JAPKGY010000526.1 GCA_026647385.1 Phycisphaerae bacterium
ATCGGATGGCAGGCGCATACAACATCACGCCTCAAGCTGTCGCGCTCGCCGTGGATGAAGAGAATCGCCCGGCCCGGCTCCATCCGCCGCAAGGCCTTGCGGACCGAGGGGAACGAGCAGCCGAGTTTGCGCCGGCATTCCCTGAACAGCAGCCAGCGGAGGAACCGCCAGAACTGCGGGGGGTGGTTCTCGTAGACGAAGCGGACCTTTGCGAAAATGTACGCCCATCGCTTCATCAGGTATTCGAGGGTGGTATCGGTGCTGAAGGCACCGTCGGTGATGATGGCTTTGACCGCCGGATTGTTCTGGGCGGCCAGGATGGCGGCCCCGGCCCCGCGGGAGATGCCGAACAGCCCGATCTCGATGGGTCGGCCCCGCTGTTCAAGCCAGTCCTCCACGAAGGCGATCGCTCCGAGCATGTCGTCGACCTCATACTCGGTGGGCCATTGCCGCGGCTGATAGCCCGGCACGCCGCTGGACTCGCCGTGGCCTCGGAAATCGAAGCTGAACACGTCGTATCCGGCCTTCAGCAACGGGCGGCAGTAGCGGGCACAACTGTACATATCGCTGGAGAACTCGTGGGCGAAGACGATCATGCCCCTGGGTCGGCCGCCGTGCTCGCCGAACAGGAACATCCCGCAGAGGTTCAGATTGTCGAACGCCCGGAAGGTGACCCGCTCGCCGTCGATCCGCGCGAAATCGCACGGCCCCATCGCCAGCGGGGGCGGCGTGTCGCGGATGATGTTGAACATGATGACGACATACTTGCGCAACACCAGCCACGCGATGACGACCAGCATCGCGACGGTAATCGCCAACGACACGAGGGCCCAGTTGCGGTAGATATACTGCAACGAGGCCCCGCCCACATCGTAGGCCAACAGTGATAAGCAGCTTTCGCCGATCAACAGGCCGTCTCTATGTCGTCCGCGGGAAAAACCCGCTCTCGAACCCGGAACCGCGCCACCCCTATGTTACGCCGACCACCCCGGCGCGTTCAAGATCCGGCCTTGACAGCCTTTTCCTGGCGGGTTCGCGACACTTTAGGCGAGCCCGTTTCAGAACCCGCGGACTTGTCCCGGCGCAGTCCGCCGCGGCAGACGAAGCCGGAAGCGACGGGTCAGGCCCGCAGCCACGGGCCTCAACCGCGAGCCGCCCTCAGGATGATGCGGTCGCTTTGCGACCCCGCGCTACCGCCCGCCTCGGCGGATCTCCGAGTACTCCGACTTGGGGCTCTGATGGCCCCCAAACCGTCCCGCACCCGTTTTCTCTTTTCTGTCCTGGCGTGTAGCAACATGATTCGATAATCTGTGATCCGAGGGCCTTCTTCGCTTCAGCCACGGAGGACCGCGTCATGTGCGAATCATGCTCGTCGCGAGGTCTGGACCGTCGTGAGTTTCTGGCGGCGGCCGGCGCCCTGGGGGCCGTCGGGTTCGTTTCACGGGCCATGGCTGATGAAGAGAGAAACCCCCTCGCCTTGCCCATGCCCCGACCCAAGAAGCAGCCCGCGCGGGTTCTCGTCGCGTTTCTCTACCCGCCGGCGGACGTCGTCAACGCGGGGGAAAACGAGGACGCATGGCGGACGCACAACTGGTTCACCTGGCCCGGCAACCAGTTCGAGCCCGAGCAGCAGGAGCGCCAATTCACCGCCAAGATCAAGGAGATGGCTGACAAGTTCGGGATGACCCTCGAGTTCGAGCCGAAGGCGATCTACCAGCAGGCCAAGGTCAAGGAATTCATCGACAAAGCCAAATCCACCCGGCCTGACGCCGTTTTGGTCGTCAACTTCTGGAACACTTTCTCGAAGTGGTCGTATGAGATGGCGACCGAGTCCGCCGCCCCGACGGCCATCGTTTACCACGCGGTCGGCTCAAACCATCAATTGCCGCCGGAGTCGCTGCGCACCGCGGACGGGATGTACTACATCCACTCGATCGAGAACTGGGACGAGATCGAGCGAGGCCTTCGGGCGGTCCATGCGCGGAAGATGCTTTCGCAGAGTCGTCTGTTGCGCATCTCCGGACAGACTCAATCACCCATGCGAGCCCGGGAGCAGCGGCTCGACGTCGACATCATCGAAGCGCCGGCTGAGGAGTTCAACGCGATGTTCGACGACATTCAGCCGACCGACGCGCTCGTGGGCGAGGCCCGGCGGATCAAAACAGACGCCGAGCGCGTCATGGACGTGACCGACGCGTATCTGGTCGAGGCCCTGCGGGCCCATCACGCGGTCGGGCGCATCATGGAGCGCTACGGAGCGGACGCGATCACCATCCAATGTCTGATGCTCGAACACCGCAAGCCGTGCATCAGTTTCGCGATGAACAACGGATCGCTGGTCCCGTGCGGCTGCGAGAACGACCTGAACGCAACGCTGACACTCATGCTGGGCCGATGGCTGCTGGATCGGGCCGGCTTCCAGCACAACCCGGAATTCGATCTCAGCGAGAATCGCTACTTCGCCTCCCACTGCACCTGTGCCTGGAAGCTGCACGGCCCGTCGGGGGCGTCGCAGCCCTACCTCGTGCGGCCATTCTTCCACCAACTGCCGAAGACCGCCGCCCTCGACGTACAATGGACGACCGGCGCGCCGGTCATGCTCGCCAAGTACGTGAGCGGGAAAGACGTGCTCTGTTGCTGGACGGGCCGGGTCATCCAGTCGCCGACCTGCCCGCCGGTCGGCGGCTGTGCGACCCGGGTACTGGTGAACATCGAAGGCGTGGACGACGTGTGCAAGGTCTACCCCGGCCCGCACCCGGTCCTGTTCTGCGGCGACCCCGGCGACGCCCGGCGATTCAAGGCCTTCGCCAGAATGTACCGGTTGAAGCTGGAGGGGAATGCGTAAGGCAAGACCTCAGAACCGGCGCGGACCGCGCCAGACCGCCATCCGAAGACAACGCTTGGAAACACCGTGCGCCAATCGCACACACCCCGGCTCGCACAGCATTACCACGGCCTCGTCTCGGAGGAATCGATTCTCCGACGCATCGCGCGTATCTTGTCGTATTGATAGTGATACTGGCCGTCGTTCTTCTTGTAGCCCACCTGGGTGGCATAGAAGAGGTAGAGCCATCGCCCACCGTCGATCGTCGTCACCAGGGCCTGAGGGACATGGCAAACCTCGTCATCCTCATCCCGTGGGATGAAGTCCAGCATCTTCCACGAGAGTCCATCCCGGGAGACGGCCTCTCGAATCTGTCGTCCCCTCCAGGTCGATTCGCCGGATTGGAGGGGATATCCGGGCGGATCGGCGAAGCAGTGATACCGATCGCCGATGCGGATGACCTCGGGGTTCGGCCAGTTCATCAAAAGAGGTTTCCGCAGATCGTGAGCGATCTTGAAGGCACCCGGCTTCATGAAATCGCCCGTGTTCTCGGCATATCCCATCGATGTTCCGCTGCCCGGCAGCGAATAGTCGAACCACAACCGCCATTGGCCGTTCTCCCAGTGCAGCGAGGGGCGGTGGAAATCTCCTATCCTGCCGTCTTCCAGTGCATCGTTCATGGCCTTTTCGGCACGACGCACTCTTACTTC
>JAPKGY010000527.1 GCA_026647385.1 Phycisphaerae bacterium
AGGTAGAAGTGGTGGGCGAGCCAGGCGGCCGTCGTGGCCGAATGCGTGTACTGCCGCCAGCCGCCCATCTGATTGTTGTTCAGATCGGAGGTCGCCGGCGCGTTCATTCCGGGCAGCTCGAAGAATCGCCGCGTCCAGTCGGCGCAATTCTCCCGCGTTTTCCAGAGCCAGTCCAGAAAGCTGAGTCCTTCCTCCAGATGATTCCCGCTGTAGCAAGGCCAATAGGAAAGCTGTGTGTTGAGGTCGTGGTGGTAGTCGCCTTTCCAGGGGGGCAGTTTTCCGTTGTCGGCCGTCCAGGGGCCTTGCAGCGTGATCGGGGGCGAGCCGCGCCGGCTGGCTGCGCCGAACTTGTACTGATCGAGGTACCACTGCCGTTCGATGATCCTGTTGGGCAGACTCACGGAGGACTGTCGCCAGTAGCGATCCCACCATTGCCGATGCGTGGGAAGCATGGCGTCGAAACCGGCCTGCAGGGCTTTCTCGACGCGCTTGCGGGCGAGTTTGGCCGGGTCGTCCCCCTCGACGCTCGACGCCACCGACCAGGCCGCCAGATACCCCCCGTCGTAACTGCGCCAGCCCAGGTACACGGCAAAGCGGAACCCTCCGTATCCCTCCTGGGTAAACGACCGCCGGCCTTCTCCGGATTCCGGCGCGGGTGGCGGATAGCCGAGTCGGGCGAGGCTGTCCTTTTCCGCCTTGTCGTCCTTGCCGAACGCCGGCGCCGCCAGTGTGAATGCCGGTTCGCCTGATCCGCGGATCGCGATCAAGCCGACCGGGTCGACCGCGTGCAGCAGGACGCGCATGTGTGTTCCATCGTTCCACTTCATCGAGGCGACGGCCTCGCGCACGTCCAGGTCGGCCGACGCGAACGCTGGTTGGCCCGGCAGGGTGATCTCGATTCTTCCGACTGGTATCTTGGTCGGCGACTCCGCCCGGCTGTAGGGATCTTCGTACAACCGGACCAGGTCATCGACTTTACCCTCTTTGTGCCACTGCTGCATCGTTTTGTATTTGTACTCGGGCGAGTGGAACTCGGGCACCTCGCGCAGGTCCCACAGGTCGGTGCGATCGAGGGAGATCTTCACCGGTCCCCCGTCACCCCACACCAGGGCGCCCAGGATGCCGTTGCCCAGCGGCAGCGCCTCGTCCCAGGTCGTCGCGGGCGTTGTGTAGTGCAGCCCGTGCTCGGGTCCCGGCGGGTGCCCCTCAATGGCTGAGGCGGGGCGCGCCGCGAAGGCCATCATCCCGATTACGGTGAGCGTGTGTGTCCAGCTTCGCTTGTTCATGTCCGTTCTCCGGGTTCCGGGCCGAGCCGTATTACTCGTTGACGTTCTCGATTTCATGCTCGAAGCGTTCGAGCGGGCATCCTTCGCACCGGGCGCGGGGGCGGCAGTGGAGTTTGCCGATCTGGACGAGCAATGCGTGGTATTCATTGAACAGCGGCACCTCCAACGGCAGGTTCGACTCGAAGAGTTCCTTGATCTCCTCGTAATCCGCGGAATCATCGATGAGGCCGTGGCGACGGAGAATTCGGGCCGTGTATGCGTCGACGACGAAGCTCGGCAGGGAACCGGCATAGAGCAGGATGGCGTCAGCCGTCTCGCGCCCGATGCCGGACACACCCAGCAGTTGCTCGCGTAAGGCGTGCAGCGGCGTTTCAAACATTCGATCGAGATCCCCGTCGTAGCGGTCGTGAAGCCATTCGATGAATGCCTTGAGTCGGCGGGCTTTGACCTTATAGGTGCCGGCCGGTCGGATCAGTTCAGCCAGATCGGCCTCACCGAGGGCGTGGAGTTTCCTCCAGTCGAGCAGGTTCGCGCGGCGAAGGTTGTCGATCGCCCGCTCGACGTTGCGCCATGCGGTGTTCTGAGTCAGGATGGCTCCGACGACGACCTCGGTTGGTGTCCGGGCGGGCCACCAGTGCTGGGGGCCGTAGGCCTTGAACATTGCGTCGTAGAAGGCCATCAGTGTCTTTCCGGTGCGGCTACTCATTCGGGGTGCCCCCGGTGTGAATGTCGAATGTTGAAGATCCGTCCAGGTCGCCGCGGCGAGGACCGTAACGGGTCGAAATCCGAATGATGTTTTCGATAAAAGGTTTTCGTTGTGGTGCGGCCATCTCTCCACAGGTCAGTCGCCGTGGCGACCTGGATGTACCGTGCAGGCAGGATGCCTGCATCACCAGGGCCGGGCGAAGCTCGCTTGCCGATACCGGCCCGAATGGCGAACGGCGCATACGATCGTCCCCTTCCACGATTTCCCGGTTTTTCATCATTCGTTCTTCGTCATTCGTTCGGCATTCGGGTTTCGTCCAGCCACGGCGGATCTTCGACATTCGACATTTCCTCCGCCCGCACGGCGTTCTGAACGGACCGGGTGTCCCGCTACCTGCGAAGCAGCGGGTCCCGTGTGGCCTGCTGCCATTGCTGCAGTCGGGTCTTGAGCACGTTCAAGACGGCCGTGTACTGGGGATCCTGAAGGAGGCTGTGGATCTCGTCGGGGTCTCGTCCGAGATCGAAGAACGCGTCCGTGCCGGTCATGTAGTCCATGTACTTGAAGTTCCCGACGACAATTCCACGCGCTTCACAATTCAGATTGTGCTGACGGCCGATTTCGAGAAAGCATTCGCCGAGATGTTTGTCGGATCCGGAATCGGTCAACAGCGGGGTCAGCGATCGTCCCTCCAGGGTGACCGGTACGTGCAGTCCCGCCATCGCCAGCAGCGTCGGCGCGAGATCGACGAGACTGGCGATGCGCTCGACCTTCGCGTTCCGCGGGGCGCCGGCTCCGGGCGGGGCGATGATGAGCGGGCAACGAACCATCTCCTCGTAGAGCGACGGGGGGGTGCCCAGCAACTGGTGATCGCCGAGGGAGCATCCGGATTCCGAGAGGAACACCACGGCCGTCCGCTCGCGCAGGCCCAGTTTGTCGAGACTCTCGAGGAGCAAGCCGATCTGCCGATCCAGGTGCGTCATCATGGTGAAGTGTTTTGACCATGCCTCGCGGATGCCCTTCTCGCCCGCGTGCTGGTCGTCGCGGGCGGCCGGCGTCTGCGCCAGCATGGTGGGGCGGTCGGGCAGCGGTGTGGTGTAGGTCACAGGCAGCTCGATCGACTCGGGAGGATAAAGGTTCGCGCCCTCCGGGGCGTAGATCTTCGGCAGACCGGGTGCGTGGAAACTGACCCAGAGGAACGTCGGCTGATCGCCGCCGCGGGCGAGGTACTCGATCGCCCGGTCGGCGGTCCAGTCGGGCAGGAAGCTGTTGGCTTTCGTCTGCCGGCCGTCGATCCAGACGTCGCAATTGGTCCAGTCCCACGGCCGGCTGGTTACCGCGGGGTACTCGACGAATCCGAAGGCAGGCTTGATGGCGGCGGCCCCCTCAAAGTCCCATGGGCCGATGATCGCACATCGGCTTTGATCACCCGGCTGATGTATTCGTGCTTGTCGTGCAGTTCCGTGAACGTGTCGCCCATGACCTCCACCACCGGCTGCACCAGTTTGTAAACGAAGGGCTCGTGCATGC
>JAPKGY010000528.1 GCA_026647385.1 Phycisphaerae bacterium
AGGGATCGTGTCCAGCCCGGCGTCGCGCAGGCGCAGCAGCACGTCGCGGATCGACATGCCGAAAACTTGGTGGAAGGCGAAGATTTCCGGCGGACTGAAGGCGTGGATGTGGATCCGCGGAAACCGGCTGCGAATGAACCGCAGCAGGTCGAGGTACCAGTCGAATCCCAGAATGTCGGCCGGGGCGAGGCCGCCCTGCATGAGTACCTGCGTGCCGCCGATATCGATGAGTTCCTGGATCTTGCGTCCGATCTCGTCGTACGACAGAACGTACCCGTCGGGCAGGTCCGAGCGGGTGCGCGTGCCGGGCGGGTCCGCCTTGAAGTTGCAGAAGATGCACTTGGCCGTACACCAGTTGGCATAGTTGATGTTGCGGTCGACGACGTAAGTCCGGTACGGCTCAGGATGGAGGCGCATCGTGACCCCGTGGGCCCGCCGCCCGAGTTCGTGGATCGACAGGTCGTTGTACATCTCCAACGCGTCGGCGGCGGTGATGCGGGTGGCGGCGACCGGCCCATCGGAAACTGACTGCGTCCCCGTTTTCATAATCGTTTGCTCAAATGATCATGGCCCGCGCGGGTCACCTCGGCGACGAGCACTGAAGCCCTTGACACGCGACTCGCCGCAAAGCGGCTCCGTGTGGGCGTATGCCCGCGTCGCGCGTCAAGGGAAGCCTGCGGCTCTTTGATGGTCATGTGGCCACCTTGTCCGTCCGGAGCACGAAGCCCCCGGCCCGGGCGAGATCCATGAACCTTTCCATGCCCTCGCGGGCGCCCGGGGTGATCGTGTACTTCATGTAGTCCGTCATGTAGCGTAGGGCGAGGTCCGTCGGCCAGCCATGCGCGGACGCGTGGCGGTCAGCCAGCTCCGCTGCCCGGCTGATACCCATGTCGCGTGCCCGGGACAGGATCGCGCCCAACTCGGCGTTGCCTGCCCGACCCGCCGGTGCCGCCCACGTCGCGAAGACGAACGGCAGGCGCGTCCATTCCTTCCAGGCGTTCCCCAAATCGATCGAGTGAGCAAAATCCCGCGTCGGTGCGGATACGACCTTGTCGCCGATGAGCAGTACCGACTCGCACCGGTCGAGCGAGCCGGCTTTGGGTAACGGCCGAATTTCCAGAGGTCGGCCGTACCTGTGATGCCAGATAAGCTGAGCGAGTATGACCGAGGTGTGCGAGTCACCGTCGAAGTGCAGACACCTCATCCGCTCGGGCGGGACCCGCGAGAACACGCGGACGGTAAGCGTCTCGCCGTCGCACCCGATGCCCGCGTCGGAGATGGCCTCCCATGCGTCGCCCGCCCGGGCCAGGTCGATGACCGGAACCAGCGCTGCATCCACCCGCCCAGCCCGCAGCATCCCCGCCAGAGCCGACGGCACCGCGAAACAGAGCAAAACGCGCGGATCGCCGTCCAGTCCCTCGATGAGCGGCCTGGAGTTCAGGAAGGAAACGACCCCCAGGCGGGTTACGGTATGGGATGAACTCATGGTGCGGGTAGTATACGCGAGAAAAGCCGAAACAGGGAAAACGCCGAAAGCCGAAACAAAGGACGGCGGCAGGCGTCAACAGATTCAGGCGAAGAGGAGCTCCTTGCACCAGGAGAGCATCATGCCCGACGGGGTGCCGATCCGACGCAAACGCCGGCGATGGCTGTGGGGCCTGATCGCGCTGGGGCTGGTGGTTGCGGTTGGGACGCCACCGGGATGCGAGGCGATCAAGAAGTCGGCCACGTGGGGCGTCGTCCGCGCCCCCAATTACCGGAAAACCTTTCCGCCGGCCGACGACCCGGGACCGGAGGCGTTGCGAGCCGTCGGTGTCGATCAGCAGCTCCGCCTGGAGGTCGGGCCGCCGGCTGCATCGCTGGCGTCATGGATCATCGAGCCCAAGGCGGCGAATCCCCGCCATCGGCCATTCGCGGAGCCTCGCGGAACTATTATCCTCCTTCATGGAATCAACGGCAGGAAAGAGCACATGCTGGGCATGGGCAAGACGCTGGCTGACCGGGGCTTCCGATCGGTGCTGGTCGATCTCCGCGGGCACGGACGGTCGAGCGGGGATTGGTTCACCTACGGAGTGCAGGATTCCCAGGATCTGTCGCAGGTGCTCGACGCGCTCGAAGAGCGAGATCTGCTCGTCGGCCCCGTCGGCGCGTACGGGACGTCCTACGGCGGGGCCGTCGCGCTGATGCTGGCCGGCCGCGATCCGCGTGTGCAGGCCGTGGCGACCATCGCGGCATTCAGCACGATGCGCGAAGTGGTCAGCCTCAATATCCGGAGGTATTTAGTGGTCGGTCCGCTGCTGACCGACGCGTGGGTTCACGACGTGATCGACCGGGCCGGCCAACTGGCGGATTTCAACCCGGACGACGCCAGCCCGTTGACGGCTGTCGCCCGCACGAAGGCCCGCCTGCTCATCGTTCACGGAACAGCCGACGCCAAGATCCCGGCCAGCCAGGCCAAGGCTCTGTACGCCGCCGGCCGCGACCGCAGTCGGCTCATGTTGATCGAAGGCGAGGACCACGACTCGATCATGCTCGACCGGTCCGGGACGCTCGGACGCGAAGTGCCGGCATGGTTCGAGGTGTTGTCGCCGGAGTCGGGATCGCACCCTTGATGCCTGGGCGGCTCTGCACTACGATCGCCGTGCATCATGGTGGACGATGCTCCTTTCTGACTTGGGCCGTCACCGCCGGCGACGAGACTCAAAATCTCCTGACTCTGCAGGCACGCGATGGCGCAGAGCAGTTCTCTCTGCCCAACGGCTTTGAGATTCAAGCCGGTGAAATGAGCCTGGCGCTTGCCAATGGCGAACGGCGCACGTATCACGGCCGCCTGCGATTTCATCGTCTGGCCGGGGGCAAAATCGCCGCGGTCAATGTGCTGCCGGTCGAGCATTATCTCGCCGGCGTGTTGCCGGCGGAGATGAATGCGCAATTTCCGCTGGAGGCGTTAAAGGCGCAGGCGATCGCGGCGCGCAGCGAAGTCATGATCAAACTCCGGCAAAAAAATCAAGCGGAGATCTACGATATCTGCGGCGATGCAAGCTGTCAGGCTTATGCCGGCAAGGGCAAACGTTCGGCGCTGACCGATCGCGCGGTCACTGAGACCTTTGGCCTGGTGTTGGCAACGCCGCAGCGTGACATTGTGAATGCGCCCTACTCCAGCGTGTGCGGCGGGCACACCGAAAACAATGAGCAGATTTGGTCGGGCCATGCGCGGCCGCATCTGCGCGGTGTGTATGACGGGAGCGCGTCCACCGGTGTCGTCGCGCTCGCCAACGAAGACAGCCTGCGTCTCTGGCTGGCGGAGAACCCGCCAGCTTACTGCAATCTCACCGCCGCGGCCGTGTCCGCAGGCCTGGCGTACAGCCGCAAGTATTTCCGCTGGCAATTCACCTTCAGCGTAACAGAATTGCGCGACAACATTCGCAAACAGACCGGCGAGGATTTCGGCGACCTGCTCGATGTGCAGCCGCTCAGCCGGGGCGTCTCCGGCAGGATCACGCGGCTGCGCGTCATCG
>JAPKGY010000529.1 GCA_026647385.1 Phycisphaerae bacterium
GCGGCAACCGCCGACGAGCCGAGCGCCAACCACACCAGCCCACAGGAGATCAAACAGAAACGCCAGGTCGGGATGGACATCGCGGCTCTCCGCCTCTTCGTGTCCGGCTCCAACAATAGCCCGATCATCCGGCACCCAAGGCCGCCGGGGGGCATCTATTGTAAGGCTTCGGGGGGCTCACCGAAAGCCCGGGCCGACCAGACCCGGGCCGGAGGCACGTCGAGATGCCGGCCGGGCTCAAATGCGAAAGAAGCCTCGCCCAAAAGCCGGCCCAGCCGGACAGCACAAGCCACTCCCCCTCCCAACCGCGACTCACACCCTCCGGAGCCGTCACACACCCTTTATACCGGTCCGACTTCCCACACCCCTCCTACCTCAAACCCTTCAGACTTTTCGCGCCTTGCATTTGTTTCGTATCCTTCAATACGTTGCATACCCTCCATGCTTTTCGCACCCTTCAGCCCTTCCGCACCCTTCATCCCCTTCGCACCTTTCATACCCTTCGCACCTTTCGCACGGAACCGCCGCTCCTCGACCTTCCCCCCCGACCACGGTGCAGCCGCCTTAGCCTCGCGGCCCGTCCGCACGATCGCGCACATCCCGGATCACCATCAACACCGCGGGCTGCCCCTGGTGAACGATCAGGCTGGAGGAAGCCTCACAGGGGATGACCGATCCGTCCTTCGCCAGGAAGTCAAGCCGACACAAGGGCGGAACCGGCTTGCCCGCAATCTGGTCCCGCCATCGACTCAGAACACGCTCGCGGTACGCCCCAGCCACCATGTCCAGGAAACCGGGGGGCTTCTCGATATCCGCCGGGCCGTAACCGAACAGCCTGCTGAACGCCTGGCTGACCAGGCAGCACCGCTCGTTCTGAACGACCACGATCGGGTCCGGGCTCAAGTCCACCAACTGCCGATACCGCTGCTCGCTCTCGCGCAAGGCCTCCTCGGCCCGAATCCGGGCGACCACGCCGCCCAACTGATCCGCGAAAACCTGCAAGAGCTCCAGATCCCTGGGGCCGTAGCGTCTCGATGCGTAACTCTGCGCACTGACCACCCCCACAACCCGACCTTTCCACCACACGGGGGCGTACATCAGGGAACGGGACAGCCGCTGGGTACATCCGAAGGGCGACAGCGGCTGCTCCGGCGGCTGATCCGGACGATTGTAGAGCACCGGAAGCCCCTTCAAGGAGGCCGACGCATCCCGTCCCGCCGGACCCGAACCGGACACCGGAACCTCAACCGGCTCCGTCGCCCCTTCGGGCGTATCCTCCGCATAGACCCCGATGAGCGACTCCCCCTTCTCGTCGCAGACATCGCAGTAAAAGGCATGATGACCGAACAGGCGGCGCGATTCGCGGGCGAGCAGCCGGCCGACCTCTCTGAGGGTCAAGGAACCGGTCAGTTCCCTTGCCAACAACTGGAGCGACTCGCGCACCCGGTCGCTCTGCGACAGATCGACCTCGCGGGGGCTTCCGTAATCGGCTGCACCCGGATCCGAGGCGGGTCGCCGCAGGGGATCGCTCTCGTTTGTCATGCGGTCCGACATGATTCGCTCCCCGGGTGCGAAGCTAGGGACACCGGGATACCAACGCGATGGGGGCATCCTACCCATACTCGGCCCGGGTGTCACGCCAAATCTGCCTGGCACTCGCCCCGTGTAGCCCCTCCCTCATTCTGCGGCGAGTCGGCGGGTGGTTGCGGCGCAGGGCGACACTCGCGCGCCCCCCGCACGAGCCGCGGGAAGCCACAAACCCCCGGCGTCCCCCACGGCGGGTCAGCCGAACGCGCCTGTTGCCACCCCACCGCGCACACAGTACCTTGTCCGACGACCGCCGGATCGGTTTTTCCGCGCCGGACCGACAATCGGGTGCACCATGAACGCCAGGCCGAAAGTGTTGATTCTCCGAAATCCCGACAAACCCGAGGCGGCGGCCATCGCCGACGAGATCGCCGAAACCGTCGGAAAGGCCGCGGAACTCGTCGCCACCGGCCTGCTCGGGGAAACCGCCCGGTTGAAGGCCCACCGTCCGGACCGCATCCTCGTCCTCGGCGGCGACGGGAGTATCCTGGCCGTCGCCCGCGAACTCGGACACGAACAGGTCCCTGTCGCCGGGGTGAACCTCGGAAAACTCGGCTTCCTGGCGGAATTCAGTACCGCCGATCTCACCCGCCACCTCGACGCCATCCTCCGCGAGCCCGGAATCGTCAGTAGCCGCATGATGCTCGAAGCCACGATCCGCCGGCCCAACCATCCGCCCCTCCACTCGCTGGCGGTCAACGATTGCGTGGTCCATGCCGGCCCGCCCTACCGCATGATCGACCTCTCCATCACCGTCGACGGCAAACCGCTCACCGACTTCAGCGGCGACGGCCTCATTGTGGCGACCCCCTCGGGATCCACCGCCCACAACATGTCCGTGGGGGGGCCGATCGTTCAGTCCGACGTCCGGGCAATCATCCTCACCCCCATCGGCGCGCACTCGCTGACCCACCGCCCGCTGGTCGTCTCCGGGCAATCGGAGATCGCCGTCACCGTCCGCAGGGCCAACAGCGGTTCGATGGCCGTCATCGACGGGCAGGTCCCGTTGCCCGTTCGCGCGGGCGATCTCCTCACCGTGCGCCGGGCGGACTGCGAGTTCCGGCTCGTTCACAACCCCGACCAGCCCCGATGGTTCACCCTCACCAAGAAGCTCAAGTGGGGGCAGTAGAAATCCAAGCCCGACCGCCGGCTTGTCGTCCGCAACCCCCGGCAGCCTTCGGCGCGACCCGTAGGCCCGTTGCACAAATCCCCGGCCATCAGGGCCCGAACGCCGGACTTCGCCTGAACTCGCGGGAAAACCGGGGCTTTCGCGGCACGTCGACACGTGCCGGCGAGCGTGAAACACCCCCACTCCCCCGGTTTTCCCCGAAAAAACAATCGGTTCTCGACCCCGGGTTGTAAAAAAGTCAATATTCTCAAGCTTTTCTGACTAGGCGCCGGTCACACCAGTCGCTATATTGCCGCACCGAACGGACCATTGGTGGGTCCGTCATCATTTACAAGGAGGTAGCCATGGCTAAGGCAATGTCGAAGTCCGCTGTTGCGGCGGCACTCGCAGCCAAACTCGATGTTCCCAAGAAGTTGGCGGCGGCCTTCCTCGAAGAACTTGCGAACCTGGCCTACGTGGAAGCCAAAAACGCTTTCCCGATCCCCGGTCTCGGCAAGCTGGTCCTGGTGCAGCGCAAGGCCCGTATGGGACGCAACCCCGCGACGGGCGAAGCCATCAAGATCCCAGCCAAGAAGGTCGTCAAGTTCCGCGTCGCCAAGGCGGCCAAGGACGCCATCCTCGGCGGCGGCCCCAAGAAGGGCAAGAAAGCCAAGGGCAAAAAGTAAGAACCGGCTGATCGGTTCCCCGTCCACGATGTTGCGGACCGCGACGGCCGGCTCGGCGGGCGCCCCCTCCAGCCCCCCGAATTGCAGCCACAATTGCCGGTCGCCATCCTGCATCAGCAGCGCCAGGC
>JAPKGY010000053.1 GCA_026647385.1 Phycisphaerae bacterium
CGGCGATCCTGGCGGCAAGTGGCCCGGCATGGGCGGCCCCGCCGACGGCCAGGGTGACGGCGGAGCAGTGCGCCGCTGATGACGGACTGCAGAAACTCGCCGACGCGGTCCTTGCCCTGCCGCTGGCCCATGGCCCCTGTGTGGCTGAGTTGTGGATGAATTCCCCGGAGGCGGAGGTGGCGTTCCGACGCAGACTGCTCCAGGAGCGTCGAGTCGGCAAGTCCCGGCGGGCGGCGGACGGCGCCATCGAGGTGGAGGTGTCTTTGCCGGGCCCGGCTGCGGTCAACCTCGTCGCGGAGGTGACCGACCGGTTTGTCAAAGATCTCGAACAGACAAGCCTCGCCCTGAGAGATCCGGCGGCGACGGTCTCGGTAACCGGGCGATGGCGGGGACCGGCGCCCCAGCCTGCCGGGCCGGTCGGCTGGCGTCACTGCGATGCGCGGCGGTTGGAATTGACCGCTGCTGCCGTTCGAGCGGACGCGCGTCAGCATCTGCTCGAAGCGATCGGGCGATGCCGGCTGTCCGCCAGCCAGTCGGTCGGCACCGTCTGGGCGGTAAGGCCTGACTTCCGCCAGGCGGTGGAAACACTGGCTGAGACTCTTCCGCTACCTGAGCCCACCTTCGAACCGACCGGTTTGTGTCGTCTGGACGCTCGATTCCAGCGCCTCGAAATCGTCAAGCTGCTCGTCGCGGCCGCCAGGAACTGCGCCACGGCGGTCGAGGCGGACCTTGGATCCGCCATCGATTCGGAGGCCCGCGAAACGCTGGAGGTCACCGGCTTTGCGGTCGCGCCTCCGTTCGCCCCGCGGGTTCACCCGCCTGTTCCGGGTGAATCGAGGAACGCCGATGCCCGCAGACCGGAATGGGCGGATCGCTCGTTGAGCGTACAGGTACCGGGCCGGGCACCGGAGCAGATCGCCGACGCGACCGAACGGCTGCGCATGGCCACCGCCGCCGCGACCATCGAAGCCAAACGACAACTGTGGCTGCAGATCGAAAAGCTGCCGCTGGGGCCCGGCAGAACGGTCGGCGACGCGCTGGCCGGGAACAAAACGTCTCCCGCAATCGAGGCGATCAGCGGAGCGTTCTCGGTCGAGACCTCAGCCGGCACCGAGGGCACGAGCCTGGTGACGATCACGCTGAGCGTTCCTCTCGAAGTCGTGTGGCAGGCGGTGGCGGAGCCTGTGAAAGACAGGCCGTGAGCGCGGAACGGCTCCCTCGCAACAGACAACCGCGCCCTCGGGAATACCTTCGGCCATCATTCCGCGTTGGCGTCCTCAGGGGACAGAGAACGGATCGACTGAGCGGCTACTTGAAGAAATCGTTCTGCCTGCCGGATGCGTTCTTGCGTCTGCTCCAGGCGGACGGCGTTGCGCGGTCCGTAGTCGCCGTCGTGCCGGACCTCCTGGGCCTCCAGCAGAAACCTGTGAAACTCACCGGGGACCTTGTCGGTATGGGCGAATTCTTCACCGAAGACCGCGATCACCGCAGAGTGTTGGGAAAAAGGGTTTGGAATAAGACAGGCCCTCACCTTCGAGAAAGGCTTCAGCCACATAGAACATGGCATCGGATGCGGTCGCTTCGCGACTTGGCCCCCGCTGCCGGTGAGGGACTCCGAAAGAGTGTCACTAACCCGGCCTCGACGGCTTTTCCGCCAGCATGCGGGCCAGGTTGATCCAGCCGTCGACATCGATTTCTTCGGGGCGTTGGGTGAGATCCCATCGGTCGTCGAATTCGAGGCCCGCGAGGTCATCGGCATCGAGCAGATTCCTGAGGCTCCAACGCAGGGTCTTGCGGCGATGGTTGAAGCAGCCGTGGACCAGGGCGAACAGCCGCTGCCGGGTGGCTTCGGGCAAGGGCTCACCCGTTCGGGGGATGACGCGGACGATGGCGGAATCAACTTCCGGCGCGGGCCAGAAGGCTTCGGGAGGAACGCGGGCTATCCGTTGAAGGTCGGCCAGCGCCTGGGTCAGGACGGTGAGCGGGCCATAATCCTTGGTGCCCGGCGAGGCCTGCAGGCGATCGGCGACCTCGGCCTGAATCGTCACGTACATCCCGGCGATGGGCGGCTGACCGATCAGCAGATCGACGATGAGCGGTGTGGCCACCTGGTATGGAAGGTTGGCGACCAGGAGGATGCGGCCACCCAATCCGCGTTGTCGAGATCGCAGGGCATCGCGGACAGCCGGCGCGATCGCATGCTTACTCCCCAGGACGTCACCGGCGATCAAGGTGAAATTCGGCCGATCGCCCAGGCGGTCGCGGCAGACGGATTGCAGGGTACGGTCGATTTCGACGGCGACGACGTGGCCCGCCTGTCGCACGAGTTCCTCGGTGAGCGCGCCGGTCCCCGGGCCCACCTCGAGGACGACGTCGTCGGGTCGGAGCTCGGCGGCGGCCACCAGTTTGCGCATCAGGTTGCCGTCGATGAGGAAGTGCTGGCCGAAACGCTTCAGCGGCCGAACGCCGGCGGCGGTGAGAATCGACCGGATCTCGTGTTTCGTCTGGGTCATGGATGCCCCTCAGGCTACCAGGGTAGCGCAGTTTCGGCCCGCGGACAACCGGCGTACAATGGCCCGCGCTTTCATGCGGGCACAGGGCCGGGGGGCCTGCGGCCCGCCCAGGAGAGTACCATGCGGCGCTCCGACGAGGTCCTCAAGGAGGCGGTGGAAGGCATCGGCGTGAAGGCGCTGGCCGCCCATCTGAAGCTTTCCCCCGCTCTGATTTACAAGTGGTGCCAGCCTCACGATCCGAACGATCCGGACGCGGGTGGTGCGCGCAATCCGCTCGATCGGCTGGCGGACATTCACGAAGCGACGAACGATCCCGAGGTCATCAACTGGATCTGTCATCGGGCGGGCGGGTTCTTCGCACCCAACCCGTCGATCGACGGGCGGGCGTTCGAGGCGGAGTTGCTCGTCGGGACGCAGAGGCTGGTCAAGGAATTCAGCGACATGCTGGAGGAAGTGAGCCGCTCGGTGGCCAACGACGGGCGGATCGAGGCCGACGAAGCCGGCAGAATCCGCCGGCACTGGGAGACGCTGAAGCGCGTCGCGGAAACGTTCGTGACCGCCGCCGAGCTGGGCAAGTTCCGCAAGGGCAGCCCGGGCGGACGATGATCGCGTTTTGCGGAACGGGAGCGACAGGAGCGCAACCGTGAAGACGGAACAGGCATCGAAGGACGTTCAGCTCGCGGAGCAGTTGGCCGGGGCCTACGGTCGGCTCCAGGCCGAGGTGCGCAAGCGGATCGTTGGCCAGGAATGCGTCATCGAGCAACTGATGCTTTGCATTCTGGCCCGCGGGCATGGGCTGCTCGTCGGCGTGCCCGGACTGGCCAAGACGATGCTGGTGCGGACGCTGGCGGAATCGCTCGAATTGACTTTTCGGCGCATACAATTCACGCCGGACCTGATGCCGTCGGACATTCTGGGCACGGAGGTGATCCAGGAGGACCCGGCCACGCGGCAGCGGCAGTTCCGGTTCCTGCCGGGCCCGGTGTTCGCCCACCTCGTGCTGGCCGACGAAATCAACCGGACGCCGCCGAAGACCCAGGCGGCCCTTCTGGAAACGATGCAGGAGCGGCAGGTGAGCTCCGGCGGGACGACGCATTTGCTGGAAGAGCCGTTTCACGTCCTGGCGACGCAGAACCCGATCGAGCAGGAGGGGACCTATCCGCTGCCCGAGGCCCAGCTCGATCGCTTCCTGATGGAGGTGCGCATCGGGTACCCCTCGCCGGCGGAGGAGGTCGAGATCATGGCCCGACACGCCGGGGCGGCCGAGGACGCGGTGTCGCCGGTTGTTTCGCGGGCGGACATCCTGAGATACCAGGGGCTGGTGCGTCGCGTGCCGGTCGGCAGGCCGGTGCTCGAATACGCGGCCGCCCTGGTGCGCCGAACCCGGCCTGAGGACGCGGACGCGCCGCTTTTCGTGCGGGACAACGTGAGTTGGGGCGCCGGCCCGCGGGCGTCGATGCACCTGGTGCTGGCGGCCAAAGCGCGGGCGATTCTCCGCGGGCAGTATGCCGCCGGCTGGGACGATATCGAGGCGGTGATTATCCCGGTGCTTCGGCACAGGCTGATCCTCAACTTCGCGGCGCGGTCCGAAGGCCTCACGCCGGACCATCTCATCGAACGCCTGTTGGCCGACACGCCAAAAATGACGAAATGACCGGCGAGGGCGTGTCGTGACGCTTCACTTGCGATTTCTGGACCACGACACCGTGCGGCGGCTGAGTCGTCTGCAGCTCGCCGCTCGCGGGCTCGTCGAGGGTTTCCTGGCGGGTCTGCACGGCAGTGCCTATCTCGGGGCGAGCGTCGAGTTCGCCGGTCACCGCGACTACGTGCCCGGCGACGAGCCGCGTCGAATCGACTGGCGCGTTTATGCCCGGCGCGATCGTTATTTCGTCAAGCAATACCGCGAGGAGACGAATCTCGTCGCCTACCTGCTGGTGGACGGCAGCGCTTCGATGACCTTCGCCGGCCGGGGGATGAACAAGCTCGTCTACGCCTGCGCGCTGGCGGAGGCGATCTCGTGCATCGTGCTTCGACAGAACGACGCCGCCTGCTGCGGGGTGTTCGATCGGGAGGCTTTGGCCATCTCACCCGTCGGCCGGGGATTGTCCTTCCTCGATCAACTGGGCGACGTGCTCGAACGTATCGAGGCGACGGGTGGCACGGATACCGCCGCCGCGATAGCGCAATTCCTTCCGCACCTGCCGCAACGCGGGATCGCCGTGGTGATCTCCGATTTCCTCGAGGACCCCCGCTCGATCGCGGACGGCCTGAAGCGCCTCAAGCTTGCCGGCCATGAGGTCATCGCGCTGCAAGTGCTCGATCCGGTGGAGCGATCGTTCGAGTTGGCCGGCCCGACGCGCTTCGAGGGAATCGAGACACCGGCAAGTCTCCTGGTCGAGCCGCAACGCGTGCGGGGAGCCTACCTGCGCGCTCTGCACCGCCATCTGCGCGCGTTGCGCGAGGGCCTGGGGCGGGCCGGCATCGAGTATCGGCTGGCCGACACGCGCACGCCGATCGACGAGGCGCTGCTGGCGTATCTGGCTGCCCGCCACAAACGCCGGAGGACCGCGCCATGACGTTCGTTCATCCCTGGCTGGTCCTCGGCGCGGCGCTGGCCGCCATTCCGATCCTGCTGCACGTGGTCGCGCGCAGGCGGTACCGGACCGTGCGCTGGGCGGCGATTGAACTGCTGCAGAAGGCTGTCCGCGAGCAGGCTGCTCATCTGCGACGATCCGACCGTCTGCTGTTGCTGGTTCGTGTGGCGGTGCTCGTTGTGGCTCCGCTGGTGCTGGCCCGGCCCGTGCTAACCGGGGCTTCGTTCGGTCAACCGCGAATGGCTGCGGTCGTTCTGTTGGACGTCTCCGGCAGCATGCGCAGCGGCCCGGGCGGGCAGACGGCGTTGGACAGTGCCCGGTCGCGAGCCCGGGAACTGTTGGTCTGCCTGCCCAAGGATGCGCCGATCGGCCTGATCGGCATGGGAGATCGGGCGGGGGCTCTTACGGAAGGCATGACGACCGACCGCTACCGGTTGGCGGCGGCGCTCGAACAGCTTCAGCCGAGATGGGCCGGGGCTCAGCCGGAGCCTGCGCTGGCCTTGGCGATTCAGTGGCTGGACGATATTCGAGCATCCCGAAAAATGATCTACCTGGTGACCGATGGCCGCGAGAACGTCTTTACCGGCAACGCCGCCGGCGTCCGTGCGCTGCTCGAACACGCATCCGACGATATTGCCCTGACCGCGCTCCCGGTCGAATTGGGAACGGCCGACAACCTGGCGATCACCGATCTCGAAATCGTCAGGCCGGGGTCGCCGGGGGGTGCAATAGCCGGTATCCGCGTGCGGATCGCGGCCGAGCCGAACGGACAGCCCGATCGGGCCGCGGTGGAGCTCTGGCTCGACGGTCGTAAAGCGGACCGCCGCATCGTCGAGCTCGGGCCAGCTTCGACCGTCGTCACGTTCGAGCCGCGCGTCGCGGGCGCGGGTCTGCACATCGTCGAGGCACGGCTCGATCCGGACGGATGCGCGGGCGACAACCGGCGGTTCGCAGCCTTCCATACTCCGGAGAGGATGGACGTGGCCCTCGTGTCCCCGCCGCCGGTTCGCGGCACGACCTCCGCGCGCACGTATCTGGAGGCGGCCTTCGAATCCATCGCCGATGTTGGGTTGCCGTGGTCGGTACGTCCGGCGGTGCCGATGCCCGAGCTGGCGGAAGTCATTGACGATCGCCTATGGCTGCTGGTTCTGGCGGACTGCGGTTCGCTTCCCGCGGAGACGGCGCGGCGGATCGGGGCATTCATCGAGCGCGGGGGCGCCTGCTGGGTGGCCGGCGGCCGAACGCTGGACGAGACGCTCGCATCGCTTCAGCGGGGCGACGACTCCGCCGCTTCCTGGATGAGCTTGCTGAGGCGAGGCGGTCCGCCGGCCGACGGCGAGCGAGAGGCCGGCATCCAAATCGCCGCCGATCATTCCGGGCCCACCGGCCGACCGATCGGCCTGGATCACGCGGAGGGGTTGACGCTTTCGAACGTTCGTCTGTCCCCGGTTCGCCGCGTCTCACCTGCCACCGACAGCCCGTGGTCGGTTGCATTGCGAACCAGCGACGAGCAGCCTCTGCTGCTGACCCATGCGAATCACCGGCTCGCGCTGCTGACCACGTCGCTCGAAACGACCGCCACCGATTGGCCTTATCGCCCGGCCTTCGTGACGCTGGTCGACCATCTGGGATACTGGCTCTGCGAGCCCAGGCTGGTGGCTGCCGGGGCTGACACCGGCAGCAAGTGGCAGGGCTTTGCGCCGGCCTCGACCGAGGGCTTGCGAATCATCAGGCCGGATGGCCGATCGTTTGCCCTGGCGGAGGCGGCCGATCTGGTACTGGACGATCCCGGTGTATACCGTTTCGCCGGCGATTCTCCAGCCGGCGCGCACGACGCACGATCGGCGGTGGCGGTCAATGTGGATCCGGACGAATTTCGATCGCCGGTCTGGCCGGCGTCGCGAATCGTTTCGTGGCTGCCGGCCGGTCCTCATCGGGTGATCGATCCGAAAAGCGCCTTGACCGAGCCCGAGGCCGCGAGGGACGGCGGCCGGGAATTGTGGCCCCTGCTGGCTGCGGCCCTGCTGGGATTGCTGTTGGCCGAAACATGGCTGAACCGCCGTTTCGCGCCGGCGACGGAGGTGCGGACATGATCTCGATGTTTGCACTTCTGGCCAGCAGCGGCGTCCGGGTGACCGCGCGTGAATGGCAATGGGAGCCGGTCCTGCCCCCGGCGGTATGGATTGTCCTGGCTGCAGCCGCAATCGCTCTGACAGCAAGCGGCTATCTTGGCCGACGGGCGTGGGTATCGACTGGCCCTCGATTCGCGATGCTGGTGTTACGATCGGCTGCGGTGCTCCTGGTTCTCATTCTCTTGTTGCATCCGACGATACGCCGGCAGTGGGAGCGGTCCTCGCGCCGGCCCATGGCCTTGCTGATCGATCGATCGGGCAGCATGGCGACCCGCGACGAGCCCGACGACCCGCGCACCCGGTGGGAGCGGGCGATCGCATCCGTGGAACCTATCGCCAGATCGAGCCGCCCGGACCGTGTGCGTTTCTTCTCTTTCGACGAGCAATCCGCCGAGTCGGATTGGCCCCAGCTTGCAGCCACGAGCGAGCCGTCTCTCGACCGTCATACGGACATCGCCGCGGCCTTGCGGGCGATACGATCCGCGACCGCCGGGCAGCCTCAGACGCAAATCATGCTGGTCAGCGACGGCGCGGACACCGTTTCCCGGCAGGACGGCGCCCTGCTGGCGGCCGCCCGCGAATTGGCCCGGGAGGGTCTCACGCTCCATACGGTTGTGGTCGGGCGTGAGGATCTGCCCCGCCTGACCGTCGAGCCACCGCGCAGGGAACTGCCGGTTTTCATCAACGACTCCGTTCGAATCCCGGTCCGTTTCACGCGACAGGATTCGGCTCGGGGATCGGTTGATGTCGTCGTCCGCGTGGAGAATCGGCCTCCGTCCGTTTACCGCGTGACATTCCCAGCCGGCTCGACCGAGGTGACGCAAACGCTCGAGCTCGTGTTTGACCGCCCGGGCCTGGCGCACTGCCGGATCGAAGTGCCGTCGCGCCCCCCCCCCGTGGTCGTCGCCGGCCATCCGGAGTTTGACGTTCACGCGATCGACCAGCCCGTACGCGTGCTGTACATCGAGCGCCAGCCGCGATGGTCGTTCCAGTTTCTCCGCAACGCCTTTGAACGCGATCCGCGTTTCGACGCCCGCCTTGTCCTTCTCGATTCCGGCTCCGGGGTCGCGGATCTGCCGCTGGATGTGGATGACTGGTCGAGCCTCGATGTGGTCATCGTGGGCGACGTCTCTCCGCAGGATCTGCCCCCCGACTGGTGGCGCGGGCTGCACGACGCGGTTATCGACGGCGGCGTGGGTCTGATCTTCGCGGCCGGCCCGGGCGATTTGCCCGCGCGGTTCCTCGGCACCGCCGAAGGCGAATTGCTGCCATTCCGCGGGCTCGGGCCGGCGCTCGTCGAGTCGCGCGAGCCGTTCCCGCTGCAACCGACGCCCCTTGGCCGACACCATCCGATCATGCACCTTCAGGATACCCACGCGTGGGACAAGCTGCCCCGCCTGTACTGGTGCGCGCCAGTTCGCGATCTCAAGCCGACAGCCGAAGTGCTGGCGGAGAAACCGGCCGGCGACGATGCGCCCGCATGTCCGGTCGTCGTCGTTCAGCGTGTCGGCCGGGGAACGGTCGTCTATGTGGGGACGGACGAAACCTGGCGATGGCGTTACGAGGTCGGTAATGCCGTTTTCTACCGATTCTGGGCTCAGGCTATCCTCTATGCCGGCTTGCCGCATCGCATGGGCGACGCCGCGCGGCACGCGACGACGCAGTCGACCCAACCCGCGCCGTTCGGCGAGTTGACCGACATCCGTGCCCGACCCGAAGTCCTGAAACAACTGGCTGACGAAACCGGCGGCCGGTGCGTCTCGTTAACCGAGCTGCCCGCCCTGATTGGCCGATTGGAGCACCAGACCGTGCGCGAGGAATGGTCGGAGGCTGGACCGGCGTGGGACAACTGGCCGACGTTGCTCGTTCTGGTCTTGCTGTTGTCCGCCGAGTGGTGGTTGCGACGGAGATATCATTTGCCCTGACATGAACAGATCGGCGCACCATCTCGATCACCGCCTGCAAGCCATCGCCAATCGGCTCGTCTGGCGGGCTGCGCTGAGCGCGGTGGCTGACCTGGCGGTGATCCTGCCACCGCTGCTGATCGCGCTGGCTTGCATCGATTACCTCTTTCGGCCAGGCTCAAGCGGGCGCCTGGCGGAGGGCGTATCCATCCTCGTCACGCTCGCGACCCTCTCCGCCAGACACCTGCCGCGAGCGGCGGATCCGCGGGGCCGCACGACGCGGGCGGCGGCCACGATCGAGCGTCTCGTTCCCAGCTTCGGCGGGCGGCTGCTGTCGTACGTGGATTTCCGCTCGCGATCGCCGGTCGCATCCGCCGCGACCCCAGGCCCCTCCGTCGAATTGATGGAGGCGATGACCCGGCAACTCGAAAAGCAGGCCGCGAGCCTCGATCCGCGCCGCCTCGTTCCATTCGAACCGCTCGGCGCACGCCTGGGGATGGCCTGTGCGCTGCTCATTCTGGCATGCGGCCTCGTGACGCTCTATCCGCGCGGGGCGGCGACCTGGGCGGCTCGCGTATTCCGCCCGTTCGATGCGACGAGTTGGCCGGCCAGGACGCGAATCGCGGTTCGGAGTTCCCCCTTAGAAAACTAGGGGGGTGAAGGGGGTTGTGAAAAACTTGCTAAAAAAGAAAGATTTTACACGGTAATACTATATT
>JAPKGY010000530.1 GCA_026647385.1 Phycisphaerae bacterium
GGCGTCCGCCGGGATGACCGCGCCGGCGCGCGGTCACTTGCTGCGGATGAGCGTCCCGACGCCTTCGTCGGTGAGGATCTCGAGCAGCAGCGCGTGGTCCACGCGCCCGTCGAGTTGGATACGGTCCAAGGCCACGACTTCCCCGCGGATTTGAGCCCGTACCGACTCGTGATCCACTGCGGAGCCTGCATGACCAACCGTCGCGAAGTGCTCTCGCGCATTCTGCGCTGCCGTCAGGCGAACGTGCCAATTACCAACTACGGCATGACCATCGCGTATTGCCTCGGCATCTTCGAGCGGGCGTTGGCCTGTTTCCCCGCGGCCATGGAGGTTTACCGGGCGGCGATGACTCCTGCCGGCAAGCCTTGACGAGGCGAGCGGCTTGTCCGAGATCACCATCACGCGTCCACTCGCCGCAACTTGGTCACTCGCCCGTCGGAAATCCACTCGACGACGTAGAGGTTGCCGTGGCGGTCCCAGCACGCGTCGTGCGGCGAGATGAACCGACCCGGCTGGCGCAGCTCGTGCGGAACGTTCGGATAGCCGGGGGGCTGGACCCAGTCCGGACCGTCGTCGCCGAGGTGGGTGATGAGCCTGTTGTCCTGGTCGAGAATCGTCACTCGCCCGTGCAGATCGGGGATGAGCAGATCGGTGCCGCGGATGCGGAAGTTGCACGGGAAACGCAGATCGTTCGCGACGAATGTGACGTGCCGCCCGTCGAGAGTGAAGTACTGAAGGCGGACGTTGGCCCGGTCGGCCACCACGACCATCGGCTCCGGCCCGCGGGTGTCGACCCAGAGGCCGTGCGGGCAGTTCATCTTGCCGGGCTCCGTGCCCAGGCCGCCCCACGAGCGGAGGTACTCCCCCGCCGCGTCGTACTGGTGTATCCAGCTTTGCCCATAACCGTCGGCCACGTAGAAATGGCCGCTCGGCGCGAACGCAATGTGAGTGGGGATGTACCGGGTTTCATCGGGGTAGACGTCCTCGATGGGCGGGGGGCCTTTCTCCCAGACGATCTCACCGTCGAGCGTGGTCTTGTAGATGCGATGCTGGGTTGTCGCAGCCAGATAGAGGTATTCGGTCCCGTCTTCCTCATGCAGGGTCATGCCGTGCGCGCCCGCCCGGAACTGCTCGCCCCAGGAAGTGATGAAGCAGCCGTCCGGATCGAATATGCACACGGCGTCCGGGCTCTGGTTGTGGATGAGGATTCGCCCCTGCGCGTCCTCGACGACGCCGTGGGTGTACCCGTATTTCCTGCCGGCCGGCAGTTCGCCCCATCCGGGTACCCATTCGTAGGTATGGCGTCCCTGGCCGAGGATCACCGGTCTGGTTCCCGCTTTCTCGATGGTCTGCAACATGACTTGCCCCCGTGGAGACGGTGTCCGGTTCGAGTAACAGGCAATAATAGGCCGATACACGGGCGCAGCCCACTGCAATTGTCCCACGGGTCTGGGCCGCTCGGAGACGGAAGCCCCCGGCATCGGCAAGGACTCGACCGCCCCCGGTTTTCGACGGCTTATGGCGTGGCCGCGTGGATGGTGATGACCCCTTCGGAAAGCGGCAGAGCCTCCGGCGGACGTCGATAGGGGCTCGTCGGCGCGAGCCGCCAGGCCCATGCGCCTCGATCATTCGGGAAGAACACCGCGCGATAACAGGCGCCGTTCATCCGCTCCAGCGGCAGGGCGATGGTTGCCTCGCCAGGGCCCGCCAGCTTCGTCAGGACGATCTCAAACGAGATGTCTTTCTCCTGGGGCAGCAGCACGGCATCAAACGAGATCGTCTGTTCAGCCGCAATCTGGTCGGGGACCGGATGGACGATCAGGACCTCCTCGCCACGCCAGCGATCCCAGCCGAACGATTCCGACAGCGGCTCGCCGAGGATGCGGGCCAGGCGTTGCAGGATCGTGGCGTAGTACCGCCCATAGCGTGCGTTGGAGGTGGTGAGCATACCCAGCTCGCCTCGCGTCCGGCAGGTGGAGGCCAAGGCCTGCATCGCGCCGCGGAAATCGAGGGCTTCCAGATCGGTCAGTACGCGTCGAGCTTGTGTTCGGGCCTGGGCGACCTGGTTCCGTTCGAAGAGCGCCTCAGCCTGCGCCAGCCGTTCCTGCAATGGAGCGGAATCGCCCCAGAGGGCCAAGCCGACCTGCGCTCGCTTCAGAAGCCATTCGATGGTGGCGGCCAGGTCGTGGAATTGAACGGCGGCGTGCCCGTCGCCCCGTGAAGCCGCGGATGCGCTGTGCGTGCGAAGTTCCTTGTAAAGCGCCTCCAGCTCGGGAAACCGCCCGGTATCGAGTTTCTTTTTCTTCGTGAACCACACAAAACGCTTGGGCGCGCACTCCGGGGTCCCGCTCACGCCGACGTACTGCGCGCCCAGTTCTTCGAGTCGCAGATGGACCCGGGTCATGGTATCAGCCTGATCCGGTCCGTAGTGGTCCCGGGCATACCGGCGAAGGAACTCGGCCGGCGTCAGTTGGGTGTTCCAGGCGAAGCGATAGAGGTAGCCGGCCACATCCTCGACACTGCGGGTGCGCCAGTGGATGCCCAGGAGGCCCTCGCATCCCTTGCGAGCGATGTCCTTGAGGACGGGTTCAAACGCGCCGACGTTGGGCTGCGGACCGGTCAGCTCGTTGCCGTCGGATTCGAACCAGGGGATCGGCCAGCGGAGACGACCCGGCTTGAGCTTGCCGTACGCCTCGGATGCGTGGTCCGCGCGACGCGGGTTCATGTTGTCCAGAGCGGAAAAGACGACATCGTCGGGAAGAACCTTATCGAGTCCCACGTAGTAGTCGGTGAACTTCATGTGCTGGTCGCCGCCCCAGCCGCTGACCACCATCGTGACATCCGGGCGGGCCGCCTTCATGAAGCCATAAGCCAGCCGAAGGTAGCGGGCCATCCGGACGCCCTCCGCCCGGTGCTTCACATCCGGAAAGTAGCCGAACGCGCTCCATAATTCCGTGGCGTCGGGCGACCGGTCCTGCTCGCGCTGGATGTCCTCGCCGCTGATCCCCTTGCTCTCGCTCTGCCAGATCGCCAGGTAATTCAGCGGATAGGTCGCCAGGACGTGGCGGATGCGCTTGTGCAGCCGATCCTGGTTGCTCTCGTCCAGCGGATCGCCCGTGACCTCGAATCCCACGCAGGTGTCAATCCCGAGGGACCGGGCGTAGCTCAAAGCCTCGGCGATCATCCGCTGCTGCCAGCGCGTGGCTCGGCCCGGCGCGTAAGTCCATGCGTCCTCGATCCCCACCTCGCTGCCCCATTCCCCGCGCGAGAAGAACAGGCCTGTGCCGAAGAGATGATCCTTCGTGCACATCGCGCTGGGCGACCACCAGCGTTCGGGCGAGATGGTGGTCATCAGCGGGCCGCCCATCTCGACTTTCTCGTCGGTGAGGTCGTAGGCGCACAGCGGTTCGTGATCGTAAGCGTGGAAGTGGATCAGGTTCGCCCGCTGCTTGGCCATCTGCTGGAAGAACGTCTTGTAGTCCTGCGGATTCCACGTCGTG
>JAPKGY010000531.1 GCA_026647385.1 Phycisphaerae bacterium
AGACGGTTTTTCATTCTTCGCCAGGAGCCGGCGTCGCGGCTGTGTATCGAGAAGGCCTGCCTGGCGGATCCCTCGCTGCTGACCGACTCGAAGTTGGTATCGCCTCGGAGCTGGCGGAAGTTCTGGTTCCGGTACCGGGCTTATCTTCGTGTACGGAAGCTTGCGCCGAGCGATGCGGCCGGCAGGGTGGCGATCGCGGTATGGCTGCACGAGGGTGAGGAACGCGGCGAGGCCCGGCGCATGCTCCGCGCCGCTCTGGAGGTTGACCCCAATCTCGAGGCGGCCAAGACGTTGGCCAAGACCTGGCGACTCGACAGCGGCGGGCCTTTTCAGTTCGATCTTCTTTTCGGCCTGACCCATCCGCTCTTGATGGACTCCTTCATGGATGAGGGCGAGCGGCTCGAACCGCGGCATGGTCGCCGTTTCATGCTGCTGCCATTTGCGTACGATCCGGCGGAGGGGCCGTTACGGATCACCAAGAGTTCCATCCAGGTGATGGCGGACGGCAACCAGAGATGCACCGTGCTGGGTATCGTGCTGCTGAGCGCCGGGGCCTCCTCCGAGGCCAGGAGTCCGACGCCGGCGATGACGGATCCGCTTGCGCTCAGGATCGAGGATCAGCCGTTGTGGGAGCGGATCCAGGTCGAGCGGAAGGAGGATGGTTCGTTGGACCTGGTGGCCTCGAACCTGACCCGTCCGCCGAGCAAGCGTCCGGCGGGTAAAAGCAGGACATCGAGCGGTTACAAGTCCTCGACTCCGCCGCCGGTTCCGGAAGCGTCTCCTCGCCCACTGCCCAGCGGGTACGGGACGTTTCTGGTGGAGGTCCCCGACTCGGTGAAATCGGTTGAGGCGGTGTTCGAGGACGATGTTCGGATGTCGGTGGAGACCCGTTTTCTGGATGTGCTGGGGCAACCTGTCGAGCAGGCGCCTCCCCAGGAACAGGTTCGCCTGGTGGACTTGCTGGCGGAGACCGTGCTCTCGCCGAACGCGCTGTTGGCATCGGCGGCGGTGGGCAAGCTTGATGTGATCCGTCGCTCGGTGGGCAGGAGCGGGGCGGCTGCCCCGTCCCCCCAGCCGGGGTCTGATCAGCCGGCTTCCCTGGCCGATCGAATCGATCAAACGCTCTGGGCGTCGCTGGCGAACAAGAACGCGGCGGTTCGTAAGCGGGCGTTCATGGCGATCGCGCAAAGCGAACAGCAACTGAGCCCGGCGCTGCTGGCCGTCTTGCGGGACCCGTCCCAGGCTGCGCTGACATTGACGATACTGGATCAGGTGGAGCAGTTGCTCGTCTCGATGACCACGACGAGCGATGCGAGCACGGCCTCGCCGCAGGCGGTCGATCCGCGCGTCGCGGAAGAGGCTGCCCTGCTCGGGCTGGAGGTATCCTCGGCCTCCGCGAACGTTTTCAGTGTTTTGGGCGCTTGTGTCGGATCGCTGCAGGCGGAGGTGGTGCAACGGGCGCTGGAGATCGCGCTGGCGGACGGCTCCGCCCAATCGGTTGCCACCTTGGCGGGGCTCTCGCCGGACGGGCGTGTCTTATTGGCCGATCGGCTCAAGGGGGTGAAGGATCCGGCGCTGAAGGCCGCCCTCGTGCGGCTTCTGCTGAGCCGGCCCGATCCGGGGATGGTGGGCAAGGTGATCGAGGCCTGCCGGGACCTCAAACTGGTGGTCAGCGGTCCCGGCGACCCGATCCTGAATGTTTTCAGAGGACGGCCTCCGATCGAGGTCGAGGTCGAGTTGGTTCAACTTCTTGCGAAGGCGGATCTGTCGGCGGTGGCCGAATCGGAAGAACTCAACGCGGTTCTCGCTTCGCTGGCGATGGACGCGCAGCGAAACCCGGCCTTGCAATCGGCCCTTCTTCTCCTGGCCAAGTCCGTGTTTCAGGAGTCCTACCAGGCGCCGATCGCGGCTGTGCGACGGAGTGGATCGGTTCCGACCAAGCTGTCTCCGTTCGGAGTGCTGCTGGGTCGAATCGCGACGATTCCGAACGTGGACTCCGCGACGCTGCGCGAGGCTGCGGTGACGTTGCTGAGCGCCGGTCGTGTGCAGGAACTGAAAGAACGGCTGGCTCAAATGCCGTCTCCGGCCGACCGGGCCAGACTGATCAGCGCCCTGGGTGCGTGCAAGGATCTCTGGGACCGCGAGGCGCTGCCCCTTCTGCTGGCGGGTTGCGTGTCGGACAGCGATCCGAAGCCGGTCCTGGCGGCCCTGACCAGCCTGGCGGACATTTACAAGGCGGCGGATTCAAAAACGCGGTGGCGGCTGAATCTGGCGGTGAAGATCGGCCTGGATTCTCCCGCCTTGATGAGGTGGACGCAAACGCCGGACGAGAAACTGTCCCGGCTTGCGATCAGTCTTCTTCGGCAATTGGCCCGGATGAACCGACAGGAGTCGGAGCAGCTGGATACGCTGACCGACCCGGCTGTCCGCCAGCAGTTCCTGCTCGATCTGGATAAGCAACGCACCGAAAAGCCGGCGGGCAAATACGGCTGCATGGTGTACATTGACCTGAAGCCCCCGGATGCCGCCGGCTCCGCTTCGGGCTCACCGGCGATCTTCGTCGCCGAGTCGGCCGAGCAACTGAAGCCGATGTCGGGCGTCCCTCTGGTCGCGTCCACGGTCACCATCCAGAAGGAAGGTGCGGCCAGCCCTCAAATCATGGCGGACGGTCGCTACATCGGGATGCCCGACGAACGCGGGAACGTCGCCTCGTCTTCCGGGCAGGTGCGGATCGACGGTTCACAGCTTCTGTTGGACGGTCTGAAGTGGGCCCACGATCAGAAGTTGCCTTTCGCCGCGAAGGTCGATCGGTTGGCGCTGGGCAACCGGCTCCCGTGCGAGTTGCGTCACGAGCGGATGGGGACCTGGATTGGGGAAGTGACGATCGCTCCGGCGGGGGCGCCGGACCGCCTCGCCCCGTTGCAGGTGAGCTATGCGTTGGTGGTGCTCGAGCCGCTCGATGAGTCGCCCGCCCCCGCGAAGCCGACTCCGGTCGAGCAGAGGTGAGGCGTCGGTGGCCGGACCGATCGGGTTTCCATGAGCAGTTTTCAAGTCCAGCTCTGGTGCTATCCCTGGGACCTGCACGATGAAGGCGTCGACCGGGTGCTCGATCGCCTCCGCGGCGAGGCGGGGGTGACCGGCATCAGCGTCGCGACGCACTACCATGGCCTCGACCAGCTCCGCCCGCATGCGGGGGTATCGCCGCGTCGGTTCAGGTCGAGAGGCGGCGCCCAGTTCCAACCGGAGGCGGGTGCCTATGTTGCGACCCGATATCGGCCGGTGGTGGCGGACTGGCTGCGGAAGGCGGACCCGCTGGCGGCGATTGGGGAGGCGTGTGTGAGGCGAGGCATGGCGCTTCGCGCGTGGCAGGTGTGTCTTCACGGGTCCGCGGTGGTGGAGAAGTACCCGGCCGGGGCGGTGAAAGACGTTTTCGGAGATCCGAATCCCTCCTGGTTGTGCCCGAGCAATCTGGACGTTCGCGAGCTGTCGC
>JAPKGY010000532.1 GCA_026647385.1 Phycisphaerae bacterium
CTGCCCGCCAGCACGGGGATCGGCTGTACGCCCGGCAGCGCCGGCGGACTCGACCTGCTGGCGGTTCCGCGAAACCAGTCCTCGCCGCCCGCCATCGAACGGCTCATGAGCCCGGTTCAGCCGGAAGCGCACTGCTACGGCTCCGCTTTCTCCCGCGGCATGCTCATTCGGGAGTCCGACGTCGACACCATCCAGATCTCCGGCACCGCCGCCATCGACGAAGCCGGCCTAAGCATGCACCCCGACGACGCCCGCGCTCAGATCCAATGCACCTTCGAGAAGGCAGAAACGCTGCTCGCGACCCGGGGAGCACGGCTTTCGGATCTGTGTTCCGCCACGCTCTTTATCAAGCGCCCCGCCGACGCGACGATCCTCCCGCAAGTCCTCGCCGATCTCGACCTGTCCAACCTGCCGGCCGTCTGCGTGGTGGCCGACGTCTGCCGTGACGAGCTCCTCTTTGAGATCGACGGCGAAGCCAAAGTGGATCTTGATTCGAAAGCCCATGGTGACTCGTGGGCCGGTTGACGCGGGTGGACGGGCCCCGGCGAGCCGGCACTTACCCGTGACTGCGCCGCTCGATTCGGCTCCCACCGAAGTGCCGGGTGCCACGCCCGCGTACGCACGGGGCGCACCGCATTCGAACGCCGGCTGGACCTGCCTCGTGAGACGTGTCCACTCCGATGTTTTCCGACTCACCCCCAACCGGTACAATTGATCCTGCGGCGGATTCACCCAACCCAAGCGCCCTCGGGCGGCGAGGCCGACATGAACCAATCCACGGGGTCCCTCTTTCTCCTGACGACTCTTTGGGCGACAGCCGCCGCGGCTGCGCCCGAAACGCCCACCCCATCCGCCACACAACCCGCCTCGCTCGTCGGCTCCAAGAGTTGCCGCGACTGCCACGAACGGTTCTACGAACTCTGGTCCACCTCGTTTCACGGCCTGGCCATGCAACCCTACACCGCCGAACTGGCCCGAACACAACTGCTGCCGCAGAAAGAGGAGATCGTCATCGGCCAGATCAGCTACCGCGCCGAAATCGAAGGGCCCAAGGGGTTCGTCCGCGAGCGCGGGCCCGACGGCGAAAAACGATACCCGATCGAACACGTCATGGGCGGCAAGAACGTCTATTACTTTCTAACGCCTCTTGACCGCGGCCGGCTCCAGACGCTGCCGGTCGCCTACGACGTCCGCCGAAAGACCTGGTACGACACCGCCGCCAGCGCCATGCGCCATTTTCCCAACGCCGGGGACGAGGCCCTCGATTGGCATGACCCTCTTTATACCTTCAATACCTCCTGCTATAACTGCCACGTCAGCCAGCTCTCCCGCAACTACGACTCCGCCACCGACACCTATCACACCGTCTGGGCCGAACCGGGCATCAACTGCGAAACCTGCCACGGCCCGGCCGGCGAACACGTCCGCGTCTTCAGCCAGGCGCCCGCCGACGCGCCGCCCAAGGACCTCCATCTCATCAGCATGAAGGAACTCACCGTCGAACAGCGCAATACCACCTGCGCCCCCTGCCACGCAAAAATGGCCCCCGTCACCACGACCTTCTCGCCCGGCGACCGCTACTTCGACCACTTCGACCTGACCGCCTTCGAAAACCCGGATTTCCACCCCGACGGGCGCGACCTCGGCGAGAACTACACCTACACACTCTGGCTCACCAGTCCGTGCGTCAAGTCGGGCAACCTCGACTGCATGCACTGCCACACCTCCAGCGGGCGCTATCGTTTCAAGGAACCCGCCGACGCCAACAAGGCCTGCCTGCCCTGCCATGCGGCGCGGGTGATGAACGCCCCCGCTCACACCCACCACAAGCCCGACAGCGAAGGCAACCGCTGCATCTCCTGCCATATGCCCATGACCGAGTTCGCCCGCATGCGCCGCAGCGATCATTCGATGCTCCCGCCGACCCCGGCCGCCACCCTCAAGTTCCAGTCACCTAACGCGTGCAACATCTGCCACGCCGATAGGGACGCCGCCTGGGCCGACGAACACGTCCGCAAGTGGCACAAGGAGGACTACCAGGCACCCGTGCTCGAGCGGGCGGGCTTGATCGACGCCGCGCGCAAGAGCGATTGGAAACGGTTGCCCGATATGCTCTCGGCACTCGAGGGCACCGAGCGAGATCAGATCTACGCCGTCTCCCTGGTCCGCATCCTTCGCGCGTGCGACGATTCACGGAAATGGCCCGTGATCACGAAGCTGCTCAAGGACTCCTCGCCTCTTGTCCGCGCAGCCGCCGCGGAGTCCTTCGCCGGCCGACTTACGCCCGAAACGATCGCCGCGCTCCTGCCGCTGACCCGCGACGATTTTCGACTCGTCCGCGTCCGCGCCGCCGGGGCCCTGGCCGGTGTACCCGACCGGATGCTCGACGAGGCATCCCGCAAATCGCTCGACGCCGCCACCGCCGAGTTCAAGAGCGCCATGCTCGCCCGCCCCGACGACTTCGCCTCGTGGTACAACCTCGGCAACTTCCACGCCGAACGCCGCGAATACGATGAAGCCATCGTTTGCTTCGAGCGATCCGTCAAGCTCCGCCCCGACCACATCGCTCCGCTGGTCAACGCGTCACTCATCCACAACCAGCTCGGCCAAAACGACAAGGCGGAGGAGGTCCTCCGCCGCGCAATCAAGATCAACCCGGCCAGCGCGGCCGCCCAACTCAATCTCGGGCTCCTGATGGCTGAAGTCGGCCGCCCCAAGGAAGCGGAAGACGCCCTCCGGGCCGCTTTTAAAGCCGACCCGAACCTGGCAGTCGCCGCCTACAACCTCGGCGTGCTCCTGGGAAGCGAGCGCCCCAACGAGGCCCTCGACTGGTGCCAGAAAGCCGCCCAGCTCCGTCCCGACGAGCCCAAATACGCCTACACCGTCGCCTTCTTCCTCCAACAGAAGGGCGATATCACCGCCGCGATTAACACCCTCAAGCCCCTGATCGACCGCGGCACCTCGTCCGCCGATGCCTACGCGCTCCTCGGCCAGCTTTACGAGCAGGAAAACAACAGGCAGGCCGCCATCGCCGTCTACCGGCAAGCCGTCGCCAACCAGCAGCTCGCCGACCAGGACCGCGCCGCCTTCGCCGCGCGATTACAGATGCTCTCAGCGCCGTAACATCTGCGCCATTTCGTGTGCAATCGTCAAAGAGCCGCGGGCTTCAGCGCTCGTCGCCGTGGCGACCCGCGCCGCGACTCGCCTGGGTGACCCGCGCGGCGTTCCATTCCGGTGAAATGACATGCACTCGACGCTAAATCGTTTATCTCGTTCCTCCGCACGTGCTTCAGTTCCTGTGCTGAACGCAAGGCCCTTCCGGCAGCACGAACGCCACGCCCGCGGCCGGGAAGAACAGAAAACCCGCATACAGCAAGGCGAGCCGGTAATCCCCCACCTCCGAGAACAGCCCGAAGAACACCGTCCCGAAGGCGGCCGCGATCCGTCCGATGTTGTAACACAGCCCCGCG
>JAPKGY010000533.1 GCA_026647385.1 Phycisphaerae bacterium
GACCAGTTGCTTTCCCACAGCCGCGGGCGTCACCTCGAAGACCGGAAGCGGTCGACCCGTCAGCCCGGCTGCCCCCTCCGCACTCGCCTCCGGTGCCCGGAACGCAAACCGCTCCACCCAGTCGGAAGCGGCGGCTTCAGGGCTGGGTTCGGCCGCAAGAGACACCGGAACGCCGAACCAAACCAATACCGCCAACGACATCCAATAGGAGCACCCCGCACGATGAGCCGTTCGTTCCACCATGCCTCATCTCCTGAAACCACGGTCTTGATCATGCCTCGATGGCCGCGCGTGATCGTGCGACCTGAATGAGCCGCGGGCTTCCCTTGACACACGACTCTCCGCGAAGCGGCTTTGTGCGGGCATACGCCCGCCTCGTGGGTCAAGGGCTTCAGTCGCCGCGGCGACCCGCGCGGCCTTTCATTCGGTCGGTGCCTCAAGAGCGCGCACGGTCATTTAGCATAGGTTCTTTCACCGCATCTGAATAGTCCAAAGCAGCACCGTGGCAGCCAAAGGGGATTGCTCCGTCGCGGCTTTGACCGAATGACATGAAGTTCCTTGTCGAACAGCCGGTCCGTCGCCGAGCAAGGAAACCGCATGGGGCCACACACGAGTGCAAGTCATCCCGTCCGCCCGTACAATGCCGGCCGGTCAACGACGCGAAACGACTGGGAATCCGTCCCCGCAGGCAAACGTGGCATGGCCTTGCAGGCCGCGAATCCCGCGGGCACGATGCCCTTGCCGCCCATAGCTCGGATAGGCTTTGAATATCTGGAACGAGGATGACCTGATATGCGATTCACTCTGGCCATGGTTCTGATGGCTCTCGCGGCCCCGTCAACCTTGGGGGCCAATCCCACGATCTCCCAAAGTCAGCCCGCCACCCAGGAGTTCAAAGCCGCCCAGGCCGACCGCAACAAGAGATACGACAGCCAAATCGAAAGCTACCTGCGGAAATGGCTCGTGGACGATTATGCCGCGCGGGCTGACCAATCATGGCACCGCGACTTCACCAGCATCGAGGCATTCGTCGCCGGCGTCGACCCGAACCGCAAACGATGGGCTTCGCTGATCAAGGCCCCCGCCGTGTCCGCCACCGGGCCGATCGAACGCCGACCCTACGCGCCGTTAGCGGATCTCGGTGCGGAGTGGCTGATCCTGCCGCTGGGCCCGTTCGCCGCCGAGGCGATCCTGGCCATCCCGCCGGACCCCGGAACGTATCCGCTCGTCATCGTCCCGCACGGACTCGGCGGATCGCCGGACGGCATGTTCGGCCTGGAGCAAGACACGATCTACCACGCCTACGGACGCGAGCTGGTCAAGGCGGGTTATGCCGTCCTCGCCCCCTTCAATGTCTGCTCCGCCGAGAGCCGCAACCGCCTGGAACGCCTCTGCCGCTTGGCCGACACCACGCTCACCGGCATCGAATGCACCCGCCTGCAACGGCTGCTCGACGTCGTGCTCGCCGACCCGCGGATCGACGCCGGCCGCGTCGCCATGTGGGGCGTTTCGCTCGGGGGGCGGGAAACCCTCTTCTGGATGCCGCTCGAACCGCGGATCAAGGTCGGCGTCGTGTCAGCCTGGTTCAACCGTCGACCGGAGAAGATGGCCGTCCCCAGCACACTCTACAGTTGCTTCCTGGAGGCACCCGAGGAGCACGCATTCCTGCAAGGCTGGCTCACCGAGTTCGCCGACACCGATATCGTCTCGCTCATCCTGCCGCGACCCCTGCTGATTCAGACCGGCAAGCGCGATCCAATCGCCCATTGGCCTCACGTGCAGGAGGACTTCGCCAAGGCCCGCATCCCCTACGAGAAGCTCGCCCTCGGCGATCGCATGGTATTCGACCTCCACGCCGGCGGACATGAACTGGTACTCGACAGCGGACTGAGATTCCTCAGCCGATGGCTGCAAGCGGGCCCGCAATAGCTCTATCGGAAGGTATCACGCGGTGCCGGCGCCGATGCCATGCCGCGGATCGAGGCGGGCCATCAGGGCCTGCATGGCCGGCCAGAGGTCGGTGTCAGGCTGGCCGTTCGGCTTGACCCGGTTGCGGATCCGGTCCGCCAGACGGCGGGCCTGCGGGCGAAGCACGCGGAGGAACTCCTCCGCCTCCAGACCCAGGGCTTTCGTGCTGGCCAGGAGACGGTTCCAGACCTCGTCCGAGATCGTCCCGTCGCCGGCCATGCCCGAAAGAATGCTTTCCAGGAACGATTCGCCCGACTCCGCCAGGTAACCAAGCAGGAATTGTCGCGTCGTGACATCCAGACTGTCAGCCACGGACCGGAGCTGCCCCAGTTCCTCCTCGTCCAGGTACCCCCCGGCGATCGCGAAGGCCAGATACTGCTCGAACACGTGCCGGCCGACCCGCAACTCGATCCGCCGGGCCTGCTCCGGAGACAGCTTCAGCGTCTTGGCCACCCAGCGCAGCCCGGCCCGGTCCCGCTCGGTGACCGCGTAGTCCTGCATCACGAACTTCAAGGTCAACTCGTAAAGCCGGTCTTGAACCAACGGCAGATCGCGCGCCGGAATCCCGAGGACAATGGACGTCTCCGTGAGACTGAAGAAGCGGCCCTCCTGACGCATGAACCGGCCCATCTGCTGGGCCAGGGACTGCACGCGCTGGTCCCGGTCCGGCTCCAGAGCCGGACAAGCCGTCGCCTCCAACCAGTCACGAACCCAGCCCATACGTCGTCATACCCCGTAAGCGACAGCGAAGGCCAGACATGCTCCAGCAGGGCAGCCGGCAATGTCGGCAACCGTCAGAACCTCACGGCCAAGACCCATGCGAACTGTTCGCATGCGGGCCGAGAAATTCCTCCTCGGTTGCGGACCACAAAGAGGCAGCCACCTCAAGAGTATATCGGCCGATGACGCTCGACTTCAAGAGCGACCGCGGCCCGTCCGGTCCGGAACGGCCAAGCTCGGGGCAGACCCGCGCCGCCCCGCGCCTCCGCTCACCCTATAAGACGCCCGAGAAGCCCGGTTTGTTGCGGAATTCCGGGAATGGCCCAGCCGGGGCCCGGCGAGGCCCGCAGGAAATGCCCCAATCCCTGACACAGTCCCACTGAAAGCGGGCCTCGCCAAGCACCGGCCGGGCCATTGAAGAGAATACCTTACGCTGCGCGCGACGACACCCGCCCAGCGTCCCCGGCACTCCCTCGCGAAGAGGAACCTTGCGGAAAAACATGTGCGAAAACTGCAGTGATCCTTCGCCATGAGATCCGATCTGTGCCAATCAACGTGATCCCTCGCTCGCCGTGGCGGCTGTGGGCCGAACTCTTTGCTTCGCACTCCCCGCCTCCGTCCTGCTGCCCACAGATCACACGGATCGATACAGGTGATGTCGTCACACCTGGGGGCTTTGGCTCTGCATTCATGCTACAGTCTCGGTATTGCCCAGAGTTTGAAATCTGCAATCGCCAATTCGGAATCAGAGCCACGGACTGGTAGCAAGCTA
>JAPKGY010000534.1 GCA_026647385.1 Phycisphaerae bacterium
CCGGGACGCCGCGGGTGGCGCCCGCCGGTTCGCGTGGGATCCGGCCGACCATACCTCGCTCGTCGGCGAGACAATCGTTCTCGGTAACCGCGAATTGGTCGCCACCACCAAGGTGCACCGCGCGTTCGGCAAGCCGCTCAGCGTGACCGGATTCGACGGGCAGACGACCGTGTTTGCCTACTTGGTCCCGCTACGGACGAAAAGCGTGGCGGCGGCCACGAGCACCACCGACGTCAACAGCGTCAGGATCATGTAGGCGGCCTGGGGCTCAGCCAGCATGGGGCGCAAAGGCCAGGGGTAATGGGCGACGGCGGCGACCGCCGGCGGATGAATCTGATTGAGCGCCACCCGCAAGGCCCAGTAGGGATGCAGGATCGTCATCCAGGTCATGCCCTCGCTCACGCCGGGCACGACGGATTCGGGAACGATCGTGCCCGGCAGATAGCCCAGCCCGAGCCCGACGGCCAGGTAGAGGGCGATGCCCACGTAGAAGGAGAAGACCGTGCCGCGCGTTCCCACGCGGACGACGCTGATCAGAATGGCCAGCGAGCCGGTGAGGACGGCCGTGCATCCCGCGATGCCGAAACTCAGGAAGATCTGCCGGCTGGTCACGCCGCCGAACAGCATGGTGATGCAGAAGATCGGCAAACCGGCGATCAGCAGCATCATCACGAAGTAAAGGCGGCTCATCAGCGAGCCGAGCACGATCTGCGCGTTGGTCAGCGGCGTGGTCAGCAGAACGTTGAACGTCTCGGCGTCCTTCTCCTGCGAGATGGCGCCGGCGGTGAACACCGGCGCGAGGAAGCACATCATCGCCAGCTGCAGAATCGAAATGCCCTCGAACACCTGGCTGGAGCTCTTGGCCAGCTCCCCGAGCGACTGGCCCGACCCGCTGACGGACAATTGCGAGATCAGCAGCACGAAAAACAGCACGACCAGGTACAGCAGCCGCACCCACAAATGCTGCAAGCGCTTGCTGCTGCACTGCACCACGCGAACCACGATGGGGTTCGTGGGCAGAAGCCGCCACAACGCCACGCCGACTTCCTCGATCACCGGTCGCATCGTGAGTCCGTCACTCCTCGTTGGCGAGATCAAGCAGCGCCTCGTCCAGTTGGTCGGAGGCCAGCCCGTGCCGCGCCGCGCGCTCGCGCATCTCCTTCACGGCGTCGGTGCGCTGGGCCGGCGTCGCCAAGGCGATCACTCTGTCGCGAAATTCGTTTTCGACGGCCACCAGCGGGGCCACCAATCCGTTGTACTCGCGCTCCAGATGGTACACCCAGGGCCGAATGCCCTCCTTGATCGCTCCACGCAAATGGTACTTCACGCGGTTTTCCCGCACCTGCCGGCGCCACCCCAGGGTCACGATCGGCTCGGCCCGGCGGCGATACTCGCCGAGCAGTTGCTCGGCCCTGGCCGCCTGGGACTCGTCGAAATGAAAGAACGCCTTCGCGCTCGCCAGGAAGCCGCGCCAGGAATCGAAGCCCAGCCTCCGCACGTCGGCGTCGGCCCGCCGGCGGGCGTCCCGGAGCGTCCGGGTATCGCGCGGCCGGCCTTTCGTCCCTGAATCCTCGGAACCCTCTTGTGAATTCTGACCCTCCAGGTCCAGGTCGTCCAGCCCCTCGTCCTCGCGCGCCTGCCCGTCCGCCCATCGCCGCAGATTACCCTCCGCCCGGTCGATGTTCCGGAACTCGCGGCGGAGGTCCTCCTTGAACGTCTCCCACTGCTCGTCGGTCAGCAAAGGCCGGGCGTCGCGCGCGAAATCGGCGATCAGCTCCCGCATCAGCGGGACCATCTCCGTTCCCAACTCGCCGAACCGCTGCTTCATCTCCGGCGTCATGCCTCTCCTGCCCGCCAAGTTGCACTCCATGAACGTCTCAACGAAGTCGCGGACCTTCCGACCGTTCTTATGGGCGGCCTCCATGACCCGCTCGGAGAATCGCCGGCTCAGCACCTGCTCCTGCTGCTCGTCAAACTCGACATCGCCGAACGGCCCGTTCCTCAGCCACTCGCGCGACCCCAGCCTGATGAGGGTCGGGGTCAGTCGGAACTTGCCCTCCGTCGGCCTCATCACGTCGGCGGATGGAGGCGGCTGGGCAGCGTCCTGCTCCGGCCAGGCGACGGCGGGAAGCTCCTCATCCGCCGGCGGCGTCTGGTCCGGCACGTCCTGTGCGCACGCCCACGCGCACAGGCTGCCGAGCAGCAGGACCATAAACGGTCGCGTCCGGGTCATCATCACTCCATTCGATGCACCGCGGTGCCTCCGCCCGATTGCGTCCTCTCGTCGTGGTGCAGGCTTCCAGCCTGCCCCTGTGCAGCCAGGTCGCCACGGCGACTCACCCGCGGAGAGATGGCTGCACCACAATGTCGGGCCCGCATACACGACTCGAGAACCACGACAACTACCGCATTCGTACATTGTCCGCCGGATCATCATTGGCTGAGCCGGCTTCGTCGAACACCTCCGTCGGCACCGGCGGTCCGGGCTGGATCGCCGCCTCTTCGACCGTCTCTTCCGGAGCGGGGCTCTCGGTCGTCTCGGCCGGCGCCGTCTCCTGGTAGCCTCGCTCGCCGAGCAGCTGGAGAATCCGCTCGTCCGCCGCGCGGCGCTGAGCCAGGGTCGGGATCGCGTCGATCCGCTGCTTGAGCTCCTCGCCGATGGCGTGGATCGGCTCCACCATCCGCCCGTACCTGCGTTCCAGGCGATACCGAAGCGGATGGAACGACGGCACGTGCAACCCGTTCAGCAGATTCGACCAGAGCCGATTGCGTTCGACCTCGCGGCGCCAGGTTTCGCTGCTCGTATACCGTGCGGACCGTTCCAGGCACTCAGCCAGGATCGAATCCGCGCCGGCCGTCTGCCCCGGGTCAAATCCATACAGCTTCTTGGCATCCTCCACGTACTGCTTCCACTCCGCCCACTCCCCCTCCTCGATTGCCCGCCGCGCGCGTTCCTCCGCCCGGTTATAAAGTCGCGAACGTCCACCCGCGTCCAAGGTCGGTTCGCGCACCGGCTCGAACGGATTCTCGAACGGCTCCGCCTCCCCGCGCGACCATCGGTCCAGATTCTCCTCGACGGCGTTCATGGCCGTCCCGAACGCGAGCATATCCGCGCCGAACTTGAGCTGCTGCCGGGGGGCCAGCATCGGCCGTACGTCCTGGGCGATCCCCCCAACCAACTCCTTCAGCGCGGGCATGACCGGCTTGAGCGCCTCTCCGATCGCCTGGGCCGACTTCGGCTGGAGTTGCGGCGATCTTCCGCCCTCGAGCTGCCTTTCCATCACCTGTTCGACCATCATCTCGAGCGTGCGGGCAAAATCAGCCTCGTCCATGCGATGGGCCATGGCCATGATCCGCCGGGCCACGGATTCGGTTGCCTGCTCGACCTTGGCCTCGTCCAGTTCGTACCGTCGGACCAGCATGTCCCGAACGTAACTGCCCGCCAGCGAGCGGGCCATC
>JAPKGY010000535.1 GCA_026647385.1 Phycisphaerae bacterium
CAGGAGATCCGCTCAGTGTCGGCCGCCGAACCGCGCGGTGAGGAACCTCGATCACAGGCCCTTGTGAGGAAAGGAGTTACGCACCTCGCCCGTATATCATTATAGCCGATCCGCGCCCGCATGCAAGACGACGCGAATCCCGCCGCGGCACGTGTTCCGTTTAGCCGCGACCCGAAACAGGTTCCCCGTTTAGCCGCGACCCGAAGGGGAGCGCTTGCATCTCCCCAATCCCGTCCGTCCCGGCACGCCACCGAAGGATGGACCACGACCCGGAGCAGCACCTCTAACCCACTCGATCCCTCACGGCGCGCGCAGATCCGCGTTCAACCGGGCGAGCGTCTCGGGCTTCTCGAAGGGCAGCATCTGGACCCGGGCGAAACGCTCGTCGGTCGGCCCGACGTCGCTGTACCACATGATCGGCGCTCCTCGGGCCACGAGTCGTCGCTGCAGCTCGCGCAACTCTCTCGTCTGCTCTCGGACTTTGTGGGGAGTTGTTCTTCGCTCGATGCACAGGGCTGCGGTCAGGCCGGCCGCTTCGCCGATCGCCCATTCGATCGGATGGAGTCGGTAGCATCCGTTGGTCAGGTGCGTCGTGCCGATATTCTTGCAGCCGGCCAGCAGGTTCCTCGTCTTGCGGGGGATCAGCGCCCCCAGCGGGATCTGGAACGGCCTGGTCGGATCGAACAGGATCTGTCGCCGCCGCTTGCTTTCGTGCAGATCCAGCCCGTAGAAGCCGATCCCCACGCTGTCGTTGAAGTGTTCCGCCCGCGGCCCCGAACGACCCACATCCGCCACCTCCTGTTCGAGGATCGTCTTGACCGCCCGGATCCGCCGCGACTCACGAATGTACGGGAACTTGACCAGCCCGTTGGCGGTATCCGTCACGTCCTTGCGCAGCTTGAGTTCCGGGTATCCCCGGCCTCCCTCGTCCCGGGCGGCTTCCGTCTGGAGCCAGTAGAGGAACCCGAGGCTCAGGTCGCAGGCAGCCTGCAGATGGGCAAGCTGCTCGGAAGGATCGTTCACGAGAATGTGGCCGCCCCGGTAATCGTTGCCGGTCCAGTTGATCAGTGCGATGTCGTGCGGATACCGGGGGTCGTCGAACTGGCTGGCGTCGATGGCTCGCCGGTAGCGCCAGAACGAGCCGGGCGTGCCCTTGCGTTCCTCGAACACGCCGTAGGTGAGGACCCTGCCTTTTCCGTAATCGATCGCCAGCGTGAAAGGCTGCTCGTCCCGGTTGCGGGCGTAGTGCGGAGGTTCGTCGATCACGTGCCGCTCGCCCGGGCGATGTTCGACGAAAAAAGAGTACGTGAAACTCTGAACGTCCTCGGGGTCGGTTTTCTCGATCGCGTGTGCTTCGCCGGTTTCCGCCTTGGACTCCGCGCCGACGACGAAGTCGGCGGCTCCCAGGGCGAGCAGGTCGCCCAGTTCGGTCGCATCGATATAGAAGGCCGCCCGGGCCCGGTACCGCTTTCCGCCGTCGAGGTCGACGAGATCGACGTGAGCGACGTGGTTCGCGTTCATGTCGACCGCGTAGGGTTTGCAGCGCATGAAGATCTTCAGTTTGCCGGTCAGTCGGTAGGGGGCAAGCATGTCGTCGATCACGCGGACGCCCACGATCGGCTCGAAGCCCATGGCGCCCCACCCTCTGCCGGGGCTGAAATGCTTGTTGCCCGCCGCCTCGGGCTTCAGTTTGGCGTGCTGCCGGTAGTCGGCGCGGATCCCTTCGCGGAATACTTGATAACTGCGCGTGCAGCCGCTGACTTCGATCAGGCCGTTTTCGTCCAAGGCCGTCACGCCCTGGCTGGTCGCCTGCCCGCCAAGCCAGTCGGTCTCCTCGAACAGGCAGACGTTTCTGCCCGCGTGGCAAGCCGCCATGGCCGCGGCGATGCCGCCCATGCCTCCGCCGAAGATCGCCACCTCGCCCCAGATCGTCTCCGGCTCGCCTTCGTCCGCGGGAAGCTCGATCACCTTGAGCTTCTGGATGTCGAGCACCCGCCGTTGGCGGCCGGTCGCTCGCTCAGCCGCCCGGACTCCGCTCGCCCAGCCCGCCGCCCACAGGCCCGCGCCGGCCTGCACCGTCCGTTCCAGAAAGCGTCGACGACTCCACCCGTCCATCCCGCGATCCTCCTGCCTATCGATCGACGGAGCGTGAAAAGCCCGGAAGAGACGGACCAGTCCCGGCGCTTCCCACACGCCCCCCGTTGGTCCGCTTGGGCCAGTCTATCCCAGGGGGGACAACCTGCAAGCGGGATTCGGCGGGCGTCGGTCAGCGGAGGCTCCGAGATTCTCGCCGGCGGCGGTCTTCCCGCGCTCAGGCGCTCTCCTCGGACGCCAGCAGGCGCGCGTCAGTCTGAGGTCGGGACCGGAGCACGACCAGCATGCCCGGCAGCGCCCAGACGAGCTGGATGACCCGGCACAGGAAGGACAGTGAGACCGCCGCCTCCGGTGTCCCCAGGCGCGCGGCGTCAGCCAATAGTTGTCGGAAGGCGACCTCCATGACCCCGATCGGCAGGGCACCCATCAGCAGACAGATCGGTATGTAACCCAGGTAGACGAGGAACGCCCGCGCCGGTTGATCGCCGACCAATCCCAGCGCCCAACCCATCAGAAACAGAGAGACAATGCCCACGAACTGCAGGGCAAAGCTCAGCAGCAGCGCGAGCAGAAGGTGGTACGGCTGACCGCGGAAGATCAACAACGCCCGGTCGACCCGCTGGATGTGAGAAGCGAGCGGCAGGACAGCCACGATCCGATCGAACCGGATGACCCGCCGAAGGCGCCTGGAAAACAGCACCGCCAACCCGGCCATCAGCACCAGAATCGCGGCGGCGATCGGCCGGCCGTAGGTGCGGAAGGCCGGGTTGTGCCAGTTGAACGCGAGCGTCAGGCCGGACATCAGAACCAGTCCCAGTACGCCCATCACGCGATCGAAGAACACCGCGGTGACGGCCTCGTGCTTGTGCGGCGTGTCGCGGGCGACGTAGTAGGCCTTCACCGTATCCCCGCCGGAAGTGCCGACCGGCAGCGTGTTGATGATGAAATTGCCCGCGAACGTCACGCGGATCGCCTGCCACAGGCTGATGCGAACGTCCTGGACCGCCAGCAGCACCTTGAGCCGCAGCGCCAAACCGATGTTCGCCGGCCCGAAGACGAGCAAGCCGATCAACGCAAGAACCCAGTCGGTCTCGGACAACACCCGCCAAAGCCGGCCCCAGTCGGTCGTATACCAAAGCCAACCCAGCGCTGCCGCGCATACGCCGTAACGCAGAAGTCGCGACAACCAGGTTTGGGCTTTCGATGTCATGATACCTGCGGCGCTCCCGTTGACCGTCGGCGATTGTACCGGCCGGTCGGCCGCACTCTCGCCCGAAACCCTGCTGCGGCCCGAAACCCTGCTCCTGCTCGAACAGGCGCAACTCGCCTGTCTGGTGATCGACGAAGCCCACTGCATCTCGGC
>JAPKGY010000536.1 GCA_026647385.1 Phycisphaerae bacterium
AGGCCCGGTTGGCGGGGAGCTGGGTGATCGCCGCTGCTCCGCCGGTGGGCGGGACTCGGGTGATCGACCTGGAGGCCGTCCAGCGGGCGTTGGTGACTAAAGGGGCGAACCTGTCGCGATGGGTATTCCGCGGTTCGAGCCGATGCGCGGTGAGTCGGCCGAAGAGCTGCATTGGTCCGGAGGAACCGCCGGTCGACGGGGAGTCGGCGCGCGATGCCGGGCCGACGGCGAAGGTAATCCGGTCGGGTCGGGCGGAGAGAGCCGGAGTCGATCCCCATTCACTCGAAGCCGCCTTGCGGGTTCACATCGAGGCGAAGCTGGCGAAGTTGGGCGGAACGGCCGTCATCCGGTTCAGTCCGGCGGCGAGCAAGGCGCTGGTTCTGACTCAGCCTCAGTACTCCTTCCGCATCGTGGATCGTTCCACGGACCCCCTGGGCCTGGTGCCGCTGGAGGTGGAGATCAGCGAGCAGGGCAAGGTGGTGCGGACGATGAGCATGCTGGTTCACGTTTCGTTGCGCAAGTCGGTGGTTGTGGCCGCCCGACCCATCAACAGCAGCCAGCGGATCGAATCGGACGATCTGATCCTTTCGGAACGGACGTTCGAGCGGATCGAGGACATCGGGATGAGCGACATGGGGCCGCTGGTGGGGCAGCAGGCCAGGCGGCCGATCGCCCGCGGCGAGCCGTTGAGCGCGAAGGACGTCGAGCCGATTCCGCTGATCCAGCGGAACGACCTGGTGACGGTATGGGTGCGCCGGGGCGGCATCTCGGTCAAGGGTGCCGCCAAGGCGATGGAGACGAAGGGATACGGGGAGACCGTGCTGCTGAAGAATGAGGCGTCGCGGCAGGAGTTCACGGCGGTGGTCACCGGCCCGCGGACCGCGGAGGTGACGAGCGAGGCGGCGGCGACGAAGGAGCGGACGCGATGAAACGGTTGGCGGCCATTGCGGTCCTGGCGGCGTGCTCGGCGGCGACGGCGCAGAGTTCGTCGCTCTTGCGACTGCCGGCGGAGCGCCCGGCGGACCGGTCGGTATTCTCGCAGCCGGAGGTGCTAAGCGCGGGCGCGGACGCGAACGGGTTCGCGGCCATGCCGCCGGGGCACCTCGTTCGGGCGCAGACGCGGGCGATCGAGAGCGCGAGTCTGATCGCGATCCCGTCGATGCCGCCGCGAAAGTTCAAGGTGAACGACATCATCAGCATCCGCGTTCTGCAACAGAAGAGCTACCAGGCGGACGGCAAACTTAACACGAAGAAGGAATGGGATCTGACCGGCAAGCTGAAGGACTGGTTCCGGTTCTACGACGACGTACACCATCTCGGGCAGGACCGGTTGAGCAACGGCGAGCCGGGCTTCGACTGGAAGTACGAGAACGAGATCAAGTCCAAGGCGAAAAACGATCGCGAGGACAAGTTCACGACGCGGATCGCGGCCCGGGTGATCGACGTCAAGCCGAACGGAACGCTGGTGCTCGAGGCGACGATGGTCGAACAGCACGACGAGGAGCGGTTCACGATCACGCTGACGGGGTGTTGTCGGAGCGAGGACGTGACGCCGGACAACTCGGTGCTGAGTACGCAGATCGCCGAACTGACGCTGATCGAGAAGAACGAAGGGGCGGTTCGCGACGCCACGAAGCGGGGATGGATCCCCAAGCTTCTGGATTGGGTCGGGCCGTTCTAGGGCCGCAACAGGTATCGAGGGAGGGGCGGCGGGAGTCCGCCGTGGTGCAGCCTGTTCGGCTGCACGTGTGCAGGCTGAAAGCCTGTGCCACAAAGGAGACTGGAGGCTTTTGCCACCGGGCAGGCTGGAAGCTTGCACCACAAGGCGAGCGGGGGTCTCGGATCGGGGATCTGGGATCGCGAGGGTTGGCGGATGAGACGAGGCCGTTGGACAGCTTGGGTGATGACCGTGGCGGCGGTCGTGCTGGCGGCGCCGGGTGCGGTCCTGGCGGTGCCGAAGGTTGGGGACATCACGCACTTGCAGGGTTCGCGAACCAACAAGCTCATGGGCCTGGGCCTGGTGGTCGGACTGCCGGGCACCGGCGATGGCGGGAAGCATGCCCCCACGATGCGGAGCCTGGCCGCCCTGCAGAAGCAGTTTGCCAATCCGGTCCTGAGCCTGGACGAGCTGAAGAACGCCAAGAACGTCGCGATCGTTCAGGTCGAAGCGACGTTGCCGCCGGACGGTGTTCGCGAAGGCGATCGCGTGGACGTGGTGGTGAGCAGTCTGGGGCCGGCCAAGAGCCTGAAGGGCGGCCGCCTGTTGGTGACGCCGCTGGTCGGTCCGAACCCGGACGATCCGCGCGGCGTGATGGCTCTGGCGAGCGGGCCGTTGCAGATCGAGAGCGAGACCAACCCGGTCGTGGGTCGCGTCAGCCAGGGGGCGACGCTGGAGCGGGATTGGATTCACAGTTACATCGTCCTGGGGCGGGACCTGCCGCCGCAGGTGCAGAGTCATGGCGGCATCCATCCGGACGAACCTTATGTGACCCTGGTGATCGACGAGCCGCACGCCCAGTGGGCGGTCGCCTACACGATCGCGCTCACGCTGAACAGCGAGTCGGACGTCGGGGACGGGACGGTCAGCGCCCAGCATGCCGTCGCGATCGACCCGCGAACGGTCGTGGTACGGATCCCGCCGGCGGAACGGAACAATCCGGCGGCGTTCCTGTACCGCATCGAGAAGTGCCAGTTGATCATGCCGTTGACGGAGGCGCGGGTCACGATCCACCGGACGTCGGGAACGATCGTCATCAGCGGGGACGCGGAAATCTCGCCGGCGGTGATCAGCCAGAAGGGGCTGACGATCACCGCGACGGTGCCGCCGATCAAGCCGACTCCCGAGAATCCCGTGTTGCAGGAGCAGCGGTTCGTCGTGGTGGATCCGGAGAACAAAGGCGGCGCGAAGCTGCGCGATCTGGTGGACGCGCTGAACATGCTGCGGGTGCCGGTCGAGGATCGGATCACGATCATTCAGAAGATGCACGAGAACGGCCAGCTTCACGCGACGCTGGTCGTGGAGGATTGAGCGTGGGCGTGGCGGAAGTCCAACTGAGCCCGGCGCGGGTGGCGACGGCCTCCGCGGAATATCGCGGCCGGATGCTGCGCCAGGCGGTGAACGAGGTGGTGGGCTCGGTGTTTTACGGTCCGATGCTCGAGATGGCCCGCGAGAACCCCCTGAAGGGCAGGTTCGGTCACGGCGGGCGCGGCGAGGACATCTTCGGAGCCCAGTTGGACATGGAGTTGGCCCGGCGCGCGTCGCACCGGGCGGACGGCGGACTGGCGGAAACGCTGTTCAAGCGATTCGAGCGGAAGGCGTGAGATGGGTAAACCGACGGCGGACAACCTGGCCCGCGACCTGACAAGGCTGCTCAGCGACATGACCGGCACGTACGGCGAACTGGCCATGCACATGCACGACAAGCTCGATGCGATCAAGAAGGCGGACACC
>JAPKGY010000537.1 GCA_026647385.1 Phycisphaerae bacterium
CTGCGGAATGACGTCGGCGTATTCACCGACGCGCTGGTCGTCACGCACGATACGGACTTCGTGGTAAACGGGCGGCAGAGCGTGTCCATTAAGGTCAGCCGGAAAACGGAATACTGACACCGGTCCGGACGTTTCCGGTCCGCAGATTCACGAGGAAGAGACAATACATGTACCGAACACGCACGATCCCGGTTGCAGCGATCCTGGTACTCGCGGTCAGCTCGGCAACCCAGGCGGTGAAACCCGCGACATGGACGCACGAGCAGCCGAAGGACTTCACCGCCGGCGAACTCGACAACCTCGTCATCACGAGCCAAGGCGAGGTCCTGCTCGGTCGCAAAACCGAGAGGCTGCACGTCCCCGGCTCCGAGGCCGACGTGATTAACGCTCTGGCCCGGGCAGCGGACGGCAGGATTTACGCAGCCACCGGCCCCAAAGGCATCATCTACCGCATCGACGCCGGCACCGTCACCGAGTTCGCCAAGCTGCCGGACGGCGGCAGCGTGTTCTCGCTGCTCTTCGCAAAGGACGGCTACCTGCTGGCCGGCACGGGCGGCGCCAAGCAAGCCCGAATCTACAAGATCGACGGCAACGGCAAAGCCTCCCTCTTCTACGAGCCGACGGACGCTCGGTACGTCTGGGCGATGGCCCGCGGACCGCAAGGGCAGGTTTACGCCGCGACCGGCACCGAGGGCAAACTCTTCGTCATCGAAGCGGATGGCCGCAATGGGAAAGTCCTCACCAAGATCAAGTCCAAGAACATCCTCTGCCTGGCGTTCGGGCCCGACGGCGTTCTTTACGGTGGTACCGACGAGGACGGCCTGATCTACCGGTTCAACCCCGCCAGCGGCAAACCGTTCGTGATGTACGACGCCAAGGAGGCCGAGGTCAGCTCGATCGTGGTCGACGCGGCGGGGAATATCTACGCAGCTACCGCCTCAGCCGACAACGCCCGCCCAGGTCGCTCCGTCGCCGACGCCGCCCCGGGACGGCCCGAGCAGAGCGAGTCGAAACCCGCGACGACCAAACCGGCCGACACATCCAAGGATGCCGCGGACGAAAAAGGCAAGCCCGCCACTACCCGAAAGGCCGACGAAGAAGAAGACGACGACGAACCCAAGGAGAGCGAAGCCCGTGCGATGCAGGCGATGCTCATGGCCAAGCAGATGGGCAAGGCGGCCCAGGCCAGTCGGCCCTCGCCGGGCGGAAACGCCATCTACCGCATCGACGTGGACGGGTTCGTCACCGAGGTGTTTCGCGAGCCGGTGATGATTCTTGCACTGGCCGAAGCCGACGGCACCCTGTACGCCGCGACCGGAAATGAAGGCCGCATCTACTCCATCACGCCCGGCAAAGAGAAAACGGTCGTCCTGGCCAAACTCCAGGTCCAACAAGTCACCTCCTTGATCCGGCTGCCGAAGGGCGAGATCGTCGTCGGGACCGCCAACCAGGCCTCGCTGGTCAGGCTGTCCGAAGCCCGTGCGACCAAAGGCAAGCTGACCAGCGAGCCGTTCGACGCGGAGCAGATCGTAAAATGGGGCACCGTCCACTGGGAGGCGTCGGTCCCCGAGGGGACCAAGCTCACCGTCGCCACCCGAAGCGGTAACGTCGAGGACACTGAATCGGAAGCCTGGGACGAGTGGTCCTCCGAAATCGACGCCACCGCGCCGCGACAAATCATGTCCCCCGGCGCCCGCTTCCTCCAGTACCGCATCACCTTCGAGACCACGGTGGCGGACGCCTCCCCTGTTCTTCGCAGACTGACTCGAGTCGAGGAGAACCGCGTGCCGCGGATCACCGAGTTGAAGGTCCAGCCGATCAGCGAAGCCGCCAAGGACCCCGCCAGCCCTCCCAAGGTCAAGGCGATGGCCGGCGGCCTGGGCGCCGCTCCTCCGCAGGCCGGCCCCCAGCCGGACTACTACTGGGTCGGCGCCTGGAAATCCGAAGACCCCAATCAGGATCAGCTTCAGCATCAGCTGTTCTATCGCGCTGTCGGCACGGACCGCTGGATCCGGATCGCCAAGGAACTCGAGGAGCCGGTCCATATCTGGGATACGCGCACCATGCCCGACGGAAAGTACGAGCTTCGCGCCCTGACCGACGACGTCCCGAGCAATCCGCCGGGCTCCAATCTCACCGATGCCCGCATCAGCGAGCCGTTTACCATTGATAACACACCGCCGGACGTCACCGTGGGCACGGTCGAGCCGGCCGGCAAAGGCCGCGTCACCGTGAACGCCACCATGACCGACGCGCTCAGTTTCATCGTCGAAGCCTCCTACAGCGTGGACAGCGACGAGAAATGGATGCCGCTCAACGCCCTGGACGACATCTTCGACTCGCCGAGCGAGGCGGTCTCATTTGCCATCGACGCCCTGGACGTCGGCGAGCATCGAATCGCCCTCCGCGTGCGCGACCAGCGCGGAAATGCGCGATATGTGACCCAAACGGTCACGATCGAGCCTTAACGCGACGTCGACAGCGGGCCTGTGGGACCGTGCATGAACCTGTCACCACCCTTCCGATGAGGTAGTGCCGTTTTCGGTCTGCCCGGTTCGCCCGCGTTCTGTGCAAAAACTCCGATCCAGCAAAAACGGAGCCGAAGGCGGACGATTGAGAGGCGGCCACGAGCGGATTCTGAAGGGGTGGAAGTGAAAAATGGGCGGGTTTTGAGGTGTGTGGCGGCTTGGGCGCGGGCGTGACCGCCTGGTCCCAGATCGACTGGTCGGCGACCGACGGCAGTCTGCAAGTGACGCAGTTTGGCTACGGCGCGGAGGTGGTGGACAAGAACGCCGCCACGATCAGCGCCCACAACCGGCGGCCCCACGGTCCTCAGCCAATACCAGCACGAGCCGTACGGATCGGTAGCGGTCGAAAATCACGACGGCAGCATCACTACGGCCAACGAGAACACCGTCGGCCATCAGGGACTGTTCTTCCACAAACTGGCCGGCGCCAGCCTGTCCCTCGCCCCCAATTCCCACGGCCTGTACTACGTATCCGTCCGGTGAAGCCCCCCTCAACGTGAAGGGGGCTTCGCCGCCCGGGTTGCCCCGACACGACGCAAGACTCGCTTGCAGGTGCTGGCTGGGCTCTCCTGCGTGGGCTCAGTCCATAGGGTCTCTCTGAAAGGTTTCAGTGTTTCAGCTCATTCACATCCCCCCTTCGCAGGTTGCTTGGCGCAATCCCCTTTCCTTCTGACCTTTCCCCCGCAACGGGCTTCAGCGGACGGATAGTTACTGGCAGTTGCTCATCACCGTGTAAGCTGCCTCATCCTGAACCGCCGGGGCGTCATTCCAACTGAGCGGCACCGTCACCTCGAAATCGGCGCGTCCTTCCGTTCCAGAAGCGTCCTTCACCCCTAAAGTGATGACGTAAACACGGCCGTTCATCAAGCCGTCACGTTCCGCCCGCAGTTGAACGGATCTGCAATTGGGGCTAATTACGATGTCGTTTCTCGTATTGCCATCGCTGTCACCTGGTGTATTATCAGGTTCGTCGCTCGTTACCTGTCTGATAACGACGCTGTTTATGCTCAATGCAGAGTCACAGCTATCGCCTACACTCTGCACCATCTGCTCCAGCTTCACGGTTTGGTATTTATGGGAAGGGGACCAATACGTGATCGACGGTTTGAGCAAAATAGTTGGTGCGGTATTGTCCTCAACTTCGACCGTACGCGTCGCCGTTGCCGTGTTCCCACTGCCATCCGTGGCTGTGTAGGTAAGCGTATACGTACCCGTTGCGTTCGGGTCGACACTGCCTGAGGTCGTCACATTCACGGTGCCGTCGCAGTTGTCGGTCGCCACGGCCCCAGGATCGCTAAAGCTGGTATGACATTCCACCGTTATCGGATCGGTCTCGTTGAGTGCAATCACCGGCGGCGCATCATCACCCACGGTCACGATGGCCTCGCACGAGCTTGAAGCACCCCGATCGTCAGTTACCGTCAGGGTGACGGTGGTCGTGCCTGAAGAATACGGCCCGCCTGGCGATTGGCTGACCTCGATGGTGTCTCCGCTGTCCGGATCGTAGGAGCCGTTGTCAATAGAGGCATCCGCGCTGCAGCCGGCGCCGGCAGGCACCGTTACGTTCCGGCACAGCGCCACCGGCGGAGTGTTGATTGGCCCCCAGGTCATTGTCACCGAATTGGATGTCCTTGTCCTGCCGTGGAAATCCACAAAACTCGCCACAATGGTGTCCGTGCCTTCCAGTGTCCCGGTGTAGCTGAACGCAGCCTGCCCGCTGGCGTCCGTTGTGTCATTGCCGTTCAGTCCCGCATGTGGCCCAGCGGTAATCACGAAGGATACCACGACACCTTCAACCGGTATGTCCGATTCGTCCCGAGCCTCCGCGATAACGGTATGCTCTGAGCCTACGACATTCGCTCCGGAGGCCGGTTCCAAAACAACTGTTCCAAAGCAGGAATCCGAGGCGGTGAGCCATGGCTCGTAGTCCACGTAATCGCTAACCGCGTCGCCCGTTCCCGGGCCGGCGCCGCCAGGACCGCTGGAGTCTCCCCACCAGTTGTTCTCTGCGCCGATGGTGACCGAATTGGTGCCATTGTACACTCCAAAGGCCGTATTGCCTGTGATGCTGCAGTCTGCCATGAATGGATTACCGCTATCCACATAAACACCATGAGTATTATCCGCTATTGTTGAACAAAGGATGCGTGGATCACCTTGCCGCACATAGATGCCATGGCCATCTGAATGTCTTACAATGCACTTCTGGATAACAGGCGAGGCATTGTTGCAATTGATATTGGAGTTATAGCTGTCCTGCCCGCCGTATTCCACGATGCAGTGGTCCATCAGCGTAGCGCCGTCATCGGTGCTGTTGAAAAACACGATTCCCTTCCAGTCCCCAGGCGCGGGGGTTGACGCATTCGAGGTGAAGGTGATGGGGTGATCGTCCGTCCCTACCGCGTTCAGGGTAGCGGCGCTGTAATACCCGAAGTAAAGACCGGCCGAATCGCTGAATCTCACCAAACACCCTGGCGCGATCGTCAGTATGGCACTGTCGTATACGTGAATGGCGCTTCCCGTCACATTAAAAC
>JAPKGY010000538.1 GCA_026647385.1 Phycisphaerae bacterium
GCAAGGTCTCCAGGGAGGGCTGTTTACTCGTGCCCTCTTTGGTTACCTATGCCGTCGGCGGCCGACATGCTCACACCACATAACCGGTCGGAGAGAGATTTGTGATAATGCCCCGCCCTTGCGGTCGCTACCACCTCATAACCCGAGCCTACAAGTCTCTCGCCGGTTGAGAGACTTTTGGGCCAAGTCGGGCGGATCGGGCGAAGGTGCGTGGTACTGGGGTTATCTCTCGTGGTGGATCGGAGACACCGGCCTGGGCGGGCGGGGTTCGTAACCTCTTGGCAAACCGTGCGTAAAAAGCGAAAACGCCGACGAGCGAATCCGTCGGCGTTCAGTGTGAACCCGGGGGCCGGTCGCGTTTGCAACCGGGCCGGAAATAGCGGGGACAGGACTCGAACCTGTGACCTCGAGGTTATGAGCCTCGCGAGCTGCCAACTGCTCCACCCCGCAGTCGTTAGAACCTCACTATACAGAAATCTGGGGCGGTGTCAAATCCACTCCGAAAACGCCGAAATCGCAGATTCGCGGTGGCGACCGTCGAAAAGCTCAGAAGCCGAAGATCCGAGCCGGTGGAATTCGTCCTCGTGGCCGCGTGTGACCGGGGCGAACGTCAAAACGAGGGGATAAACGCCGAAATCCGGGAACCAGGCGCGTCACGAGGAGCCGGTCGGGAAATCGTTATCCTCGCCGGGGCGGGTGAGGAGGTACTGGTGCTTGTACTGTTCGTTGCCGCGGCGGAAACGGTTGGCTCGGTCGCGGTCCAAGTCGGCCAGGAACTCGGCTGGCACGGGGTTGACCCGGGCCGGTCCGAGGCGGTCGGACCGGCGTTTGCCGGCGTATTCGACATTGGCGGCCATCAGGGCGGACTCCAACGCGTCCGCCAGCCTGTCGACCGGCGGCAGGGAATCGCCGCGCCGCGGGACGTGCAGGACATAGTAGGGCGGCCGATCCCAACGCGGAGCGAGGACGCAGTTCATCAACGGGGTAGCCAGTTCGGCTGCCACGCGTTCGATGGCGAGGATCACCTGCCGTTCGGTGAGCTTCTCGCCGGCCAGCGAACTGACGTGGGCGCCCTTGTTGAGGAACTCGATCACCGGTGCCTGGCCCGCATAGCCGACCACCCGGACGAGGTCGCCGAGATCGTAGCGGTACAGCCCCGAGGAGGTGGTCAGGAGCACGAAGTATTCCTGGCCGACGTCGAGTTGATGGCAGGGAAACGCGGGCGGGTTGGTATCGTCGATGCGGTCGCGGGGCACGAACTCGAAGTAGGAGGAGGTCACGTCCAGAATGCCCGCGGGCGTGCCGTCGTCGACCGGGATGGAGACGCGGCCTTCGCTGGCGAGGAGCCCGACGTCGCGGATGGGGACCTGCCCGAAGTACTCGGGAAGCTCGGGGAGGTACAGGCCCATGGTGCCGCCGGTCCAGTTGGCGAGGAAGCTAAGGCTCCAGTAGTGGCGGGGGAGGAGTCGGCCGTACCGGCGGATGAGGTCGTCCAGGCGCCGGGCCTCGGCCGGGTTTCGCGTGAGTCGCGGCTGAAGCTGCTCGCGGACGTGGCCGGGGACCGGCAGGGCCGGCCACAGCGTGCCATCGGCGATATCGCGAACAAGTTGCTCGCGATGCTCGTCGGCGGTGCGGGCGAGCTTGAGTTGGGTCGCGGGGCTGGCGGTACACATAAAGGACACGTCGGCGGGGACCGCCAGCCGCATGATCGTGTAGTACTTGGCGGTCGGGTCGTCGATCTCCGCCAGGCAGGCGGGGCTGACGTAATACTTGCGGACGACGCGTTTCTGCGTGGCGGCCATGAGCCCGGTGATCGCGCCGCAGGGGATGCCGGCCGACGTACGCGTCTCGTCCATGCGCGACGAAACCTGGACGATCCGGCGGAGGATGCCATCGGGATGATCGAGCAGGGCTTTGATGCCCCAGGCGTTCCAGCCGGCGCGGTACTCGGCCAGGAAGGGGTCGGTGACCGGAATATACTTGGGCTCGGCTGTGGTCCCGCTGCTCATGGCGAACATGTGGACACGCTGGGACCCGCCGAACATGGCCCGGAGGTGGCCGGCCTTGACCTGCTCGATGTAAGGGCGATGGTCCTCATAGCGGAGGATCGGCACGACGCGGGCGAAATCGTCCGCCGACCGGACGGCGTCGAAGCGGTAGTCCCGCCCGAAGTCGCTGTCGGCGTTGCGGCGGATCTTGTCGAGCAGGACGCGCTGCTGAACGGCCACGGCGCGCTCGGTGGCGGCCACGAAGCGGTGGTACACATGCCGCGAGTGTGCGACGGCCGCGGCTGCCAGGAGTCGGTCAACAAGGCTCGGTCGATGCACCATGCCGACTATGGTACGCGCGGGACAGGCAGGCTGCGAGTGCCCACGGTCGATGTTCCCCAGCGCTCCCCACGGCGGGGAGACCGAGTACGGTGAGCCGGTTTCAGTTCCGCCCGATTACGATTGACGAGATGCCTGAGACCCCACGAAAGCAGAATGTCCTGCCCGCTGATGATCGCAACGGCCACGTGCAGGGCGTTATTGTACATATTCGGCGAAAACAGGCCACCCTCAACCGATCGACGGGCACGGCGTCGCATTTCGTCGGTTACATGGTGGATCATCGTATCCTTGAGCAAGCCCTGCAAACGTGCTCGTTTTTATGGATCGGGTGTTTGTCCCAGTTCCACCACCGCCAGTTGCGACGTAGACGCCTCGAATTGATCGAGTCGGCCCGAGAACTCGCGAGTTTCCGCCATATGATCAGGCGCCCGCTCGTCATCATAGGCGCTGAACACAGAGGTATCGAGGTCAGCGCGCATCTTCATATCCCAGGAATGGTACTCTGCGGGAACGGGTACGACAAATGGGAGATGGTGCGGAAAAAGAGCGACCGATCGGCCAACCGAGCCGATCGGTCGATGCTCAGGGCGGCATATCCACGGATCTCAGGCGAGGGCAAGATCCCCGTGCCTGCGCTCGCCGTTTCAAAAACGGGCAAGATGCCCGTGCCACCGGATTTCGGTTACTTGACGGTCTGGAAATACTCCTTGGACCCGACGGGGTCCGGCTTCATGGTCTTCTCGCCCGGCTTCCAGTTCGCGGGGCAGACCTCGCCGTGTTTGGCGACGAACTGATACGCCTGGATCAGGCGGAGCGTTTCGTCGACGCTCCGGCCGACGCCGAGGTTGTTGACCGTGTAGGTCTGCAGGATGCCCTTGTCGTCGATGATGAAGATGCCCCGTGCGGCGACCCCGTTGCCCAGCAACACGCGATACTTACACGCGGCTTCCTTGTTGAGGTCCGACAGCAGCGGGTACTTGATTTCGCCAAGCCCGCCCTGGTTGCGGGGCGTGTTCTTCCAGGCGAGGTGCGTAAAGTGGCTGTCCACGGACGCGCCGATCACCTTGGCCCCGAGTTTCTCGAAC
>JAPKGY010000539.1 GCA_026647385.1 Phycisphaerae bacterium
GGGAGTGTACGCCGAGGCCGCGGGTGAAGGATTGTCCGTCGATTCGCAGGGGCCGATTGGCGACCGAGCGATCGCGCCGCCACGGCCATCGGGTCGCACCGAAGGGTTCGAACGCGAACTCGGCGGGCTCCAGGTCGCTCAGGAAGACGAGCTTGTCGCTGTTGAGTCGGATTTCGCACAGGCGAGACGACGGGATACGGACGTTGGGCCCGGCGGCGAGCCGCAGAGTAACGGAATCGCGGTCGCCGGTTTCGACTGAGCCGCACCAGATCGATCCGTCGTCGAGGTGACAGGCGGCGGGGGGCGGCGGGCTGTTCGCGCCCGCGCCCCGGGCGAAGACGATTCCGATCGCGCGGTCGGGTGGAACCGGAATGCTGCGATCGCGCCAGCGGAACCTGATGCCGGCCGGGTCGAGCGACTCGGTGATGCCGCGGAGACTCTGGATCTTGTTGTCGTTTGCCAGGAGCAGCGTGTCCTGGGTGGGGTCGGGTTCCGCGAGCGTCCGGTCGAAGGCCGCCCGAGCCTCGGATTGCCGGGCGGCCAGGAGGCGGACACCGGCCACTGTGGAAAGAGGTATTTCCCACCTATCGATCATCGCGGTTTCCAGCGTGATGGTTCGCGCGTCGCCGTCGAGGACCCGGCCGGGGACCCTGCTGCCGTCGCGCAGGAACACGGTCATCGGGTTTTGCGCGCCATCGGTGGCCGGTCTGCTTGCGGCGGTCGGCCAGGTAATGGCGAGCAGGTCGGGGATCGGGAGCGTGAGAGTCTGACCCTGACGATCGAGTTGGATCGCTCCGTTGGCGGTGAGGCCCGCCCACGTCCCCTGGACGGTGCGGCCTTCGAGGGTCTCGGCGGTTACCGATGCACCCGGATCGGTCGCCCTCATGAGGGTAGCGAGCCATATCGCCCAGACGCAGGAGGTCGTCACGCTCACTGCTCCTTGGCCAATTGCCGGTAGTACTGTTCGACGAGTTGCCGGTAGCGACTCGGGAAGCTTTCGCGGATGGATTGGAGGATGCGCTGTCGTTCTTCCGGGCGCATCCGGCCCCACATTTCGCCCGGTCGGGCGGCGGGGCGGGAGTCGAGTTCGCCCTTGCGGCCCGGCCCGGTGGGCAGCATGGACTGGCGAGCGGGACTGAGGGGCGTGTTGCCCATGCGCCGACCACTCCCGCCGCCCTGGCCGCCGGCCTGGGCGCTGGACTGCTGTTGCTTCTCGCGCTGTTCGGCCTCCTCGATCAGTTGATCGAGCAGTTCGATCGCCCGCTTCTGAGAGTCACGGACGGGCTGGTCGGCCAGGCCTCGCCCGAGCCGCCGGCCGGCATAGATCATGAGATCCGACACTTCGCCCAGGCTTTCAGGCCGGCGGGCGTGCAGCTCCGCCAGCATCTGCCGAACGGGCAGGCGATACTTCTCCGGGGCGTTCGGATGACGACGCTCGAATTGTTCGAGAGTCTCGGTGGCTTTGTCGTACTCCAGGTTGGCGAGCTGGCAATAGCCGAGCAGAAAGTCGACCTCCGGTTCGAGGAACGTTTTGTCGGCGAGGTCGGTCCGACGGGCGACGAGCTCGTTCAATAGCGGCGAGGCCTCGTCGAGGCGATCCTGTTCGACAAGCGATCGAGCGATCGCGGCCGCGGCGTGGAGGCTGAGGTACGGGTCTTTGTTGGTCATCAGCGGACGCAGGGTCTGTTCGGCGGTGGTGTGGTCCTCGTTGTCGAACGCCTGCAGTCCGTTCTTGAACGGCTCGTAAATCATGGCGAGGGCGGCCGGCAGAAAGTCTCGCGGCTGCTCGTCCGCGCGATGGGTGGCCCAGGCGTCGGCGACGGCTTTGCGGGCGGATGCAGCCACGTCGTTGCGAGTTCGCAACTGGTTGACGAATCGGTCGATGAGATCGCGATCGGCGGCCAGCTGCGCCTCGGGCGTGAGGATCGGCGTGATCAGCTCCCGGCTGGGTCGTGAGGCGGGTAAGGCGGAGTCCTGGCCGAGAGCAGCGGCGCCGAACGATGCGATGGCCAGGGTGACGGCCCAGAATGGGGCGATGGCGCGATTCATTGTCCGGTGATCCTTTCGTTCATCTTACGAGCCATCTCGGCGACCTGCTTTTGGCGCTCGGTCGTCTTGCGCACTTGTTCATCGCGATCGGCCGGTGTATCGCGGTGGTTGGCCGACGAGGCGGAGAGCCGTTCGGTCATGCGGTTCACGCGGGCCTGGCACGAACGGAGCAGCTTGAGTTCGGCTGAGCCGGGCAGCAGCGGCGGCGGCATGTCGGACGGGCTCATGTCCGGCGCGGATTGGTCGGTCTCCATCTGCTGGCGCAGTTCCTGGACCGCGCCGAGCAGTTCCTTGAGCAGATCGATGATGTCCGCCTGCAGCAGGGCGGTCCGGCCGCCGGTCTGACGCTTGTTCAGGCGGGCGGCGACGTCCTTGAGATTGTCGCGCAGCTCCTCGACGACCTGGGGGAATACGATCGTCGTGCCTTCTTCCTCGAGGATGTGCAGGGCTTCGTCGGCTTCGCCGGCGAGTTTGTCCTCGTCGCGGGCGAGGCCGGCGATGGCGAGTTCGTCCGCGTGCGTCCAGGCGGCTGATCCTTTGGCATCGAGTTCGGCCGTCCGGGGATTGATGACCTCCTGCTTGGCGAGCATCGCGGAGAATCGCGATTCGAGATTGCGCAGGATCTCCTCGCGCTGCTCGCGGCGGAGCTGGTCGATCGTCTCCTGAAGTTGGCGCTGTGCTTCCTCGAGCTGATCGACGGCCTTCTGCTGGCTCTGGCGGGCCTGTTGGTTCTGGCTGCTCTTCAACTGATCCTCAGCCTGCTGCATGTGTTGCCGCGCCTGCTGGACATTTTCGGTGCCGGGGGCCGGCTGATCGCCCGGCGCGTTTTCGTCGGTCCGCTCGGGCGTCTCCGGCTGGGAGTCCTCGGACTTCTCGTCGGCCGGGCGGGTTTCGGAGTCGCTCGAGGGCTTACGGGCGGCGTCGCCCGAGGGCTGCGAAGAGGAGTCGGAACCGTTCAGGCCGCCCTGCATGTCGCGCCCGAGTTGGTCGGTTCGCTGTTCCAGGTCGTGTTGTTTGCGCGCGGCGTCTTGCGCGTCAGCCGGCGCCGACGCCGGGTCGAGTTGGTTCTTCAATCGCTGCTGCTGCTCGATCAGCTCCTGGATTCGGCGTTCGAAGGCCCGTAACCGTTCTGCCTCCTGCTGAAGTTCCTTCCGGTGGTCGGGCTCCGCCAGGAGGATGGCCAGCAACTGCTCGACGCCCTTGCTCACCACCGGTCCTCTTTCCGACGCGGCGGCCAGGTCGCCCTTGTCGAGCAGGTCGATGATCTCGTCCATGTGCCGGCGGATGAGCAATTCCTTCGATCGCCGCAGCGCGTCCTCCAGTTTTCTGGCCTGCTCGGGTTCGCCGGCGGCCAGCTTTTCAACC
>JAPKGY010000054.1 GCA_026647385.1 Phycisphaerae bacterium
TCATCATCACTCGCCGCGCCCAATCATCATCACTCGCCGCGCCCAATCATCATCACTCGCCGCGCCCAATCATCATCACTCGCCGCGCCCAATCATCATCGCTCGCCGCGCCCAATCATCATCACTCGCCGCGCCCAATCATCGCTCCTTGTCGCTCCTCACGTCGAATCAGCGTTCTGGGCGTTTCACCTAACCTGTTGACGTTCACGAAGACGAATTCCGCCACGATGGATCTTCGACTTCGACTGTGACGTTTTATCGCTTTGACAGCTCGAATCTGCAATTCCCCGGGTGCCACGCCGGCGCACCTGCCACACCCAGGCTCCGCCAGAGGCCGGCTCACAGAGCGTGCCGGTGCGCGTGCATCCCCCGCACTTGAGATAACGGGACGCAACGGATAAACTCGCAATCACCGTGAGAGGAGGCCCCCTCGATGTCTCAACGCCCGCAATGTCTGCTGGACAGACGATCGTGTCTGCCGTTGGATGCATTCCGCGTCCCCAGGGAACTCCACGGCCTCATGCCGATCGTACAGGCGTGGGGCGCCGTCGCCGGTGAGGAAGAGCGATACAGACTCGCGGACGCCGCCGAGGCCGACGAGACCCTTCTGGCTGAACTCGAACGCGTACCGAAACTCTGGACCGCAAAGGCCGCCGAGGCATTCGAGGAGTGGTCGGATCGCGAGACGCTGACCGACTCTTACGAGATGGCCAAGTTCTACTTCACGTTTCTCTTGCTTGACGAACTCAGTATCACCCTGCCTTCTCACCAGTCCGACCCGATCGCGGCTCTCGTCAGTGACTTGCGAAAGACCAAAGGGGTCGCGGCCGGCCCGAGACGCATGTTTGCCGCCCGACACCTGGCGGAACGCGGCCCCGAAGCGCGGGCGGCATTGGACGCCCTGCGCACGGCCCTCGATGATCCTTTGCCGGAAGTCCGCGCTTGGGTCTGCGTGGCTCTCGCTTTTATCCAGGGCGACGTCGAACCATACCGATCCGCCATCAGGCAGCTTCTGGCGGAGCAGGACCATCCGGAGATTGCCAGGATGTACATCGAATCCGCTCTGGAGGAACTGGACCGGCCACCGGACGAACGCGCCATTCGACGCCTGTTGGGAGCGGCGATCACCAATGATCTGGAGACCATCGCCAAGCTGGTTCGCATGGTCGACGTGAACAGACCGGATTCACAAGACAATCGGACCGCACTAGACCTTGCCATCGGGAACGATCACCCCGAAGCGGTGGCTTTGCTTCTCCAGGGTGGAGCCGACCCGAACCAGCGCGACCGCTTTGGAGACCAAACGGCTCTTCACCAGGCGGCCCACCGACGCCGGGGCGGCCCCATCATCGAACTCCTGCTCAAGCACGGTGCCGACCCCGGCCTGAAAGACAAGAAGGGACGAACCCCGCTTGATGTCGCTCGTGAAGAAGCCCGCAAAGCCAATATCCGGCTGCTCGAGGCTGTGACGGGAACCAAGCCGGATCAGGCCTGAGAGGGTGTGTGGGAAGCCCCGGGACTGTCCCTTTCTCCCAGGGCTTCTCACACACCCTCTGAGTGTCATCGCCTCCGTTCCTCTCACGATCTCGCCCCGTTCGGACCGCCACGGTTCTGCCCCGACCTCCCACCCACCTGTACCCCCTTGCTTCCCCTCCGTTCCGCCCCTGACCCGGCCCGCTCTTTGCGGCTTCTGCGCCTTTTCGCTGCCCATTCCTCTCCTTGGTTGCACTTGGCTATGGAACGGCTCTCCATTAATCTACGCCTCCGGACAACAACCCCCGCTCCTAACAGGAGTGCATCGCCATGCGGATCATCGAAACGCGCCGCCTCCTCGCCGCGACCGCCTGCCTGCTGCTCTCGGCCATCCCCGCCTTCGCCGTCGACCACGACCGCCCCGCCGGCGAGCCGTACGCCCTCGCCGGCCGCAAGCTGCTCTTCACCACCTGGATCCACGTCAGGCCCGGCGAGTTCACCTGGCTGACCAAGGAAGGCCAAAACGCCTTCGCCAGCGACGAGAAGGTCGGCCCGTTCGACGCGGGATTCCATTCCGACGACCAGCCTTACGGCATCCGCCTGGAGGCGGAACCCGCCCAGCGCGTCGGCCCCATCGTCTCCGGCGGCAGACCCTGGTCGGTCATGGGCGTCTGGGCGGGCTCGTTGATTCACGACGAAGGCAGGTTCCGCCTCTGGGGCGGCTGTCAGGACGAGAACCGAAAACGTTACGCCTGCTACCTCGAATCCGACGACTGCAAAACGTGGCGCGAGCCCAACCTCGGGCAGATCGAATTCAACGGCCGTCGAGACAACAACCTGGTCGCCGTCAACTTCTACGGGACCGTATTCAAGGACCCGATCGCGCCGCCCGAGGAACGCTACAAAGCCCTCTGGCACGGCGACTACGAGCCCAAACGGTTCGAGGAATATAAAAAGCACCGCCCGTGGTCCGTTCTCGCCCTCGAAAGCGATCCGGGGCGCGTCCATTCCGTCCGGGCGGCCGTCTCCCCCGACGGCATCCGATGGACGCCGCTGGACGACCCCGTCACCGTCGAGCCCAGCGACACCCACATCGTGTGCTATTACGACCAGTCGTTAAAAAAGTACGTCCTCTACACCCGAAACTACATGCTCGCCCCGCGAGCCGACGGGGCCCCCAATTCCGAACGCCGGCGAAGCGGCTTCCTGACCCGCCGATCCATCGGCCGGGCCGAAAGTGTTCACTTCCGTGAATTCCCTCTATCAACGATCGCCCTCGAGCCCGGCAACGACATGCCGCCCACCGACACCTATTACACGAACTGCCGCACGTGCGCCCCGGGCGCACCCGACCATCATTTCATGTTCCCCGCCATCTACCATCAGGCCACCGACACCACCCGCATCGCCCTGTTCACCAGTTACGACGGCAAGACCTGGTCGCGGGCCCCCGGATCGCCCGTCCTCGAAACCACCACGTTCGGCCAATGGGACGGCGGCTGCGTCTTTGCCGTCCCGGAGATGGTCGAACTGGCCGACGGAACCTGGGCCTTGCCCTACACCGGCTTTGTCTACCCGCACAAGTATCCCCGCGGCGCGTGGAAATACGCCGTCGGCCTCGCCGTCTGGCCAAAGGGCCGATTGATCGGCATCGTGGCCGACGAAAAAGGGGAATTCGCCACCGCCGCCGTCATCGCCCCGGGCACGAAGCTGCACATCAACGCAGTCTCCGCCCGCGCCGGTTCAATCCTCATCGAAGCCGCCGGCCTGGACGGCAAGCCCATCGCCGGCCGGTCCTTCGCCGAGGCCGTCCCCGTCATCGGCGATCATCACTGGACCCAGGTCAAATGGAAGGACCACGACGACCTCGGTGTCGAGGCCGGTCAACCGATCGAGTTCCGTATCCGAATGGACAAGGCCAAACTCTACGGCCTCGAATTCGAATGAGAGGTACACGATGAATCGACGATCCTTTCTCGCCGGCCTGGGCTCCGCGTGGTATCTGGCCGCTCGCCAGCACGCCGCGGGCCAGGAACTCGCGAACCCCTCGACCTTCCCGGCGGACATCGACATGGACCCGGGCGGCGGATTCACGATCCACGAGCCCAGGAAGTTTCTCTTCACCGACCTGAGGCACATCGAGCCCGCCGACCTCGGCTGGAAATCCGCCGAGGGCAGGAATATACCCCTCATTAACCCCCCGCAGCCGGTCGTGCCCGCCTTCGCCGACGCCGGATCCATGCCCCGCGGCATCCGAATCGTCGCCCGAAAGGCCCGCAAGGAAGGTCCGATCCAGGGCTTGCCCGGCGGCATCATTTGCGACGACGGCCTGTATCGCTCCTGGACGCTCAGCGCCGACTACCCCGAGGGAACCAACTTCGGTTCATATACCCGGGCGCCGGCCTCCTGCCTTCGCGTCAGCTACACCGAATCCACGGACGGCTACGACTGGAAGCCGCATCCAGGCTCCGAGGAAATCAAGACCCCGGCGATCACCGGCGTGGACGGCCCGTGCTTCTTCATCGATCCCCACGGACCCGCCTCCGAACGCTACAAGTGCCTCTACCACGCACACATCCTCGGCGATACCTCTAAGTACTGGGAACGGTACGAAAAGCTCCATCCCCGTTATCGCGACGATCGGCTGAGCGCCAGGGAACTCTCCGGCCTGTTCGGCCTGGTCTCGCCCGACGGCATGCACTGGACCGCCATCCCCGAGCCGCTCATGATCCACAAGGGCGACACCGACAACTGCGTCTATTACGACCAGTGGCTCGGCAAGTATGTCCTCTACACCCGCCTCTACTGGCTCCGGCGCCGCATGATCGCCCGGGCCGAGTCCGACGATTTCCGCCACTGGACGCCGGTCACGCCGATCGTCTGGCCAACGCTGGAACCACCCTACTCCTACGACGTCTATACCAACGCGCGCACGTGCTATCCCGGCGCCCCCGAGTATCACCTCATGTTCCCCATGCACTACCTGCGCTACACCCAGATATCGGAGGTGCATCTGTACAGCAGCCTCGACGGCATCTGCTGGAACCACGTTCCCGGCGGGCCAATCCTCACCGTCGGCGACCCCGGCTCGTATGACGGCGAACTCATCTCCTGCAGCCGCAACCTCGTACCCCTGGGAAAGGACCGCGTCGGCATCGTCTTCAGCGGCGCGGGCTATCCCCACAAGTATCCCCGGTGGAGGAACCTGCCTCCACTGGCTGGTGCCGGCTGGGCGTCCTGGACCAAGGACCGCCTCGTCGCCCTCGTCGCCGAGGAACAAGGCGAGTTCCGCACGTTCCTCGTCAAGGTCGTGGGCAAGGAGCTGCGGATCAACGCCAAGGTCCGACAGGCCGGCGAGATCCGCGTCGGCCTCGGCTCGATCCCCGGCAGAACGGCCAACGACGCCGATCCGATCACCGGCGATGGAACCGATATCAAGGTCACCTGGAAAGGAGACCCCAGCGCTAAAGTCGCCCAGGGCGAGTCCGTCGTCTTCCACGTCAAGATGCGGGCGGCTGAACTCTACAGCATCGAGTGGGTCTGAGCGCGGAAAACGCGGGGACAAGGAGACAAGGGAACAAGGAGACAAGGGAACAAGGGGACAAGGAGGCACGGGCGCGGGCAGACGCGGAGATCTCCCTGACATCCTCCCCTCACGTTCCCAACCCCTTGAAAAAGCAGAATGTCCCCATTTTCTCCGTCGCCTCCCGGTGGGTACAATGCGTCAAACGTCGGCTATTCGGCGGACTATGGCAGCCTGCCGCGACATGACCAGCCAGGCCGCTGACGTCGCCCGGGTGACCCGACGCGCGCTGTCTCATGGAATCGCGTGGATCTCGCGGCGGCGCGGCTGGGCGAGGCTATCCGGGACCGGTCGGATAGAACCGGTTGCGATGCGGGCGCGCCGTGGCATGGGCATCTTGCCCATGTTGGCCAGGCTGCCGACGCTGACCACCCAACTAAGCTCGACTTTTGCCCTTTTGGGGGGGGCCGAACAATTCGGGCTGTCAAGGATTCCGAGGATCGCGTGGAGGGGGCTTGAAAATCCCCACGATTCGGCGGGTGTTTCAAAACCTCCGGCTCCTCGGAATACCCCAGGAATCCGGTATCACTGCCCGTCGGAAAAGGGCAAGAGTCGAGCTAAGGGCGCGCTCATGAATAACTTGGTCAGTTCCGTAGAACCGCGAAATACGCCAATACGCGAAGGATTCGCCAATCGGCCGTTTTTGGCGTTCTTAGCGCGTGGCGGTTGATCAGTTGTTCAGGTTATTCTTGAGCGCGCCCGAAGGCTCACGGGCCGGCAAGCGCGTGCCACGGGCTACATCGCAACCGGATCGGTCGGATAACAAAAGCCACCGGCGATCGACCCGGGTCGTTTCCCGCACAGGAGGGCGGGGCAGGGTCCTTGTATCACGTCGAACGTCACCGGCGCGACGGCCCTGAGGCGGGTCGCTCGCGCCGAGCCCCAAAAACGCAGGACCTTCACATGTACAAGAAAGCGGTTTTCCCCGGGAAGTATATCCAAGGCGTCGGCGCCATCAGCGAACTGCCCGCATTGATCCGATTGCTGGGAAAACAAGGGCTGATCCTGGCTTCACCCTCGGCAAAGGACAAGGTCCTGCCCGCATGCGCTCTCGACTTGCAGGCACAGGGCATCCCCCTCGAATTGTTCCACGGCGAGTGTTGCGAGATCGAGTTGGCCCGCGTGGCCGACGTCGTTACGCGGAAAAACGCGGACGTCCTCGTCGGCATGGGCGGCGGGAAGGCAATCGACACCGCCAAGATCGTGGCCGACCGGGCCGGCATCCCGGTGATCGTCATCCCCACCATCGCGTCGACCGATGCGCCGTGCAGCGGGTGCGCGGTCCGCTACTCGCAGGACGGGGTCTTCGACGCGGTCCTCTATCAGAGAATGAACCCGGCGGCCGTGCTGGTCGACGTCGCGATTATCGCGGCTGCACCGAAGCGTTTTCTGGTGGCGGGGATGGGGGACGCGCTTTCGACCTGGTTCGAGGCCAGATCCTGCGACCGCACTCAGTCACCCAACGAGTGCGGCGGGTACAGCACGGCCGTGGGCCTGCGGATCGCCCGGTTCTGCTGTGAAACGCTCCTCGCCTATGGCGTGGCGGCCAGATTCGCGAACGAGCGGCATATCGTCACGCCGGCTTTGGAACGCATTGTCGAGGCGAACATCCTGTTGAGCGGAATCGGGTTTGAAAGCGCTGGACTGGCGGCTGCCCATTCCATCCACAACGGCCTCACCGCGCTCGTGGAGACCCATTCGTTCTACCACGGCGAGAAGGTAGCCTTCGGCGTATTGGCCGGCCTCCAGCTCGCGGACACGCCCGCGGAAGAGTCTGAAACGGTCTTCTCGTTCTGCGAGGACGTCGGCCTGCCGACGACCCTTGCGGACATCGGCCTGGGCCAGGCTGACCGGCGGAAGCTGTTGGCGGCGGCGGAGAAAACCTGCACGCCCGAGCAGCCCATCCACCATGAAGGCGGGGCCATCACTCCGGAAAGAGTCCTGAACGCCATGCTCGCAGCCGACGCCATCGGCCGGGCAAGAAAAGATGCCGGAACGCCCCGGCGGGCGCGGACGCTATAGTCTCGCGACTCGCGGCGGCGACCCATGCCACTCGGCTCGACAAGCCTCGCCGCCGCACTTCGGATCCAGCCCTCACTCCGCGGCTTGGCCTGTCATCCTCCTGGAGCCCCTATTTGACGTGCAGAGCGGGGGTTTTTGTACCCTCGTCCACTACGCCGCGCATCGCCGCCATGGGGTGCTTGCGGCTGTAATCGGGAGCTGCCGCGAAGCGGCACGAAGGCGGTTTTGGGCTGCATTTTGCCCGTATTCCGGCGTGCGCGGCGAGTCGCCCGGCTCGCAGGCAACCGCGTTCTTGGGTCGAAACTTTGATTTTGTGTACAATGTACGATGTATGATGTACAATCCCAGGGTCCGATAACTGCACGCAAGCCCGAAGGCGCCTGGGAGGCCAAGAAACGACGGATGCGACCCATTCGGGCGCCAAGCGGCGGGCGCGCGGATGGGTTTTCCGGGAGGCGGCCGTCGCGCGGATGGGTTTTCGGGGAGGCGGCGGGCGCGCGGATGGGTTTTCGGGGAGGCGGCGGGCGCGGGGGGTGCGGTCCCGGGCGAGGCGGGCGTGTGCTCGCGAAGAGTATGGGGGAGCTTCTCGCTTCTCGCGCAAAGAGGCGGGTTTTCATGGAGGGCAATGGATGGCGGCGATACCGATACAGCGGTCGAACCTGGGAGCGAGCGCGTACGCGGCGATCAAGGCGATGATCGTGAGCGGCGAGTTAAAGCCGGGGGCGAAGCTGGGGATCGAGGATCTGGCGGAGCGATTGAACGTGAGCAATTCGCCGATCCGGGAGGCGTTGCGCCGGCTGGCGGACGAGCGGTGGGTGGAGCACGCCCCCTACCGCGGCGCGGTGGTGTCACGGCTGGACGCGCGCGAACTGGCGGAGCTGTACGAGATCCGCACGTTCATCGAACTGGCGGCACTGAGCAAGGCGATCATCGACCCGCCGCGCGAGCAGATGACGGCCATGGACCGGGCGCGGAGGGAGATCGAGGCGGCGCTGAAGGCGGGCGACGCGATGGAGTACCTGGCGGCGGACGCGCGGTTTCACCAGGCATTGGTGGGCATGGCCTGCAACCGGCGGTTGAGCGAGATGTTCGCGACGCTGGTCGAACAGGGGCGATGCTTCATGCTCGGCAGAACACAGGAGGCGATGGCCCAGCAGCGCGAGCAGGCGGACCCGCACGGCAGGATCCTCGACGCGATCCGGCGGAAGGACCCGGCGGCAATGAGGCTGTTGGCGGAGCATCTGCGCTGGACATGCCCGGAGCTGGAGGCGGCGGCACCGGGAGGAAAGGGGGAATAGGAGGAGACGCGAGGATGCGGGGATGGCGGACGGAGTGATGGGGATGTAATTGACGGGAATGGGTTCACAAGAAAGAGGGCATGAAGGTGTGAAAGATGAGAGTATGAAAGGGTTGAAGGGTGGAAGGGGACAATAGCGAGAGCATGAAAGGGAAAGCATGAAGGGGGGAAAGGGTGGAAGCATGAGGGGTGGAAGGTGTGACAGTGGGACATGCTGGAAGTATTAGGGGTGACGGCGTTAGAGTGGGAACTGGTGGGGAAACGCTCCCCTTTGGGTCGCGGCTAAACATTGGGGTGCCGCGCGTCTCCCCTGGGCGATACGGAAGGATGCGCACGGCGATATGGGAGGATGCGCACGGCGATATGGAAGGATGCGCACGGCGATATGGGAGGATGCGCACGGCGATACGGAGCGTATGCACGGGTGATAGGGAAGGTGCGTACCGGGATACGGAAGGTATGCACGGGCGATTGAAAGAGGGATTGAGAGATGAGCGAGATGGGTGTCGGGATTATCGGGTCGGGGTTCATGGGGCGGACGTACGCGGAGGTGCTGACGAAGTATTGCAAGCGGGTGTCGTTGAAGGCGGTGACGGCGGGCTCGCGGGCGGGGCAGTTGGCGAAGGATTACGGGGTGGGGTGCGAGGCATCGGTCGAGGGGCTGCTGGCCCGCCGGGATGTCGGAGCGGTGTTCATCGCCACGCCCCACCACGTGCACGCCGAGCAGGCGATCGCGGCGGCCCGGGCGGGCAAACACGTGGCGATCGAAAAGCCGATGGCGTGCAGCGTCGCGGATTGCGATGCGATCCTGGCGGCGTGCAGGACGGCGGGCGTCCGGAGCACGATCTCGTTCTCGCAGCGGAACCGGAAGGTGAATGTGAGAGCCAAGCAGTTGATCGACGACGGCGCGATCGGCAGGGTCACGCAGATCGCCTCGACGCAGTTGATCGCGGGCGGCGTGGGAACGCTTCCCGGGTGGCAAGGCGAGGCGGCCAACCTCGGCACGCTGTTCGGACACGGCATTCATAACATCGACGGAGTCCGTTGGCTGACGGGCCAGGAGATCCGGACGGTGTACGCCAAGTGCGGCAGCTTCGAGCCGGGGGTGAAGGTCGAGGGGTCGGCCATGGTGCTCATGACGCTGACGGACGGAGCGTTCGCGAGCGTCTGGTGCTCGTTCCAGGTGGCCAAGCCGTGCTTCCCGAGGACGCAGTTCGCGGCCCGGATCGTCGGGGAGAAAGGATCGCTCGATCTGGACGCGTACGGGCAGTTGCTGCTGACCAGGGACGGGCAGTGGCAGGTCGTCGAGGAGCAGGAGCCGATCGACTGGGCGGGCTGCAAATGCCGCCGTCCATTTTCTTGGCGCCGTGATCCGATACCACCAGCACCACCGTGTCCTGATCGATCATCGCCAGCAATTCGCCCAGCTCGCGGTCGAGATAGCGATAGTAGTCGCGTAT